>JABFYB010000610.1 GCA_013361475.1 Hamadaea sp. | reverse complement strand
CACATGCCGCAAGCGCGAGCGTCGCGGTCAGCATGACACCGGCGAGGATGCCGTGCCGCTTGAGCTTCACGTCTGTCCCTTTCGAGGGGTTGCCGACCGCACTCCGCCGAGGTGGGGCGGGGACCGGCCGGAGTTCTTTGATTTCCGACTGCGGTCAACGTAGGCGCGGCAGGTAGCCGGTCACCCCGACATGGGTGAACGAAGGGTGAACAGGTCAACGGCCGAAGGTGACATGACCAGCGGAAATTAGTCCGTTTTGTTCACGTCAAGCGATGCATGCCCGCTTGTGAGCGTTCCCGGGCCGGAGGAGGATCAGGGGGAGGAAGGCCGTGTGGCGGTAGACGACCATGGTCGCGGTCAGGCGCAGTGGGTACGCGGCAGCACTGTTCGTGCTGCTGACGATGGCGGCTCTCGTCGCGTCAGCCGCGGCTTCGGGTGCCGCGTCGAGCCCAGCCGACCGTGTGCTGGTAACCCGGGTCGACGGTGCCATCACGCCCGTTGTCGCCGACCACCTCGCCGACGCGGTGCACCAGGCCGAGCGCGGCGACTATCAGGCGCTGATCGTGGAGATCGACACCCCCGGCGGTCTCGACACCTCGATGCGCGAGGTCGTCCAGGCATTCCTGG
Source organism: Hamadaea sp. (assembly GCA_013361475.1). Lineage (GTDB taxonomy): Bacteria > Actinomycetota > Actinomycetes > Mycobacteriales > Micromonosporaceae > Hamadaea. The sequence goes on along the minus strand of JABFYB010000610.1, from coordinate 6,924 downwards.
GCGCGCACGTGCCGGTGGTCGTCTACGTCTCCCCGTCCGGCGCCCGCGCGGCCTCGGCCGGGGCGATCATCACGTTCTCGGCGAACATCGCCGCCATGGCCCCCGGCACCACCATCGGGGCCGCGACCCCGATCGACGCCCAGACCGGCGAGAAGGCCTCCGACAAGGTGATCAACGACGCGGCGGCGTACGCCGAGTCGATCGCGACGCAGCGGGGCCGGAATGTGGATTTCGCCGTCGACACCGTCCGGGAGGGCCGCGCGGAGCCGGCGACCGAAGCGCTGAAACTCGGCGCGATCGACCTCATCGCCACCGATCAAGCCGATCTGCTGACCAAACTCGACGGCCGAACGGTGACCGTGGCCGGCGACGAGACGAGGACCCTGCACACCGCCGACGCGACCACGGTGGAGAGCACCATGAGCCTCACCCGCAAGCTCCTGCAGCTCTTGGCCGACCCCAACCTGGCCTTCCTCTTCCTCTCCCTCGGCACGCTCGCGCTCATCTACGAGTTCGCGTACCCGGGACACGCGGTCAGCGGCATCACGGGCGTCATCCTGCTGATCCTCGGCTTCTTCGCGTTGAGCGTCCTGCCGGTCTCGGTCGCCGGGCTGGCCTTGCTGCTCCTCGCGGCCGCTTTGTTCGCCGCTGAGCTGTACGCGCCCGGCGTCGGCGTGTTCGCTGTGGGCGGCACGATATCGCTGGCCCTGGCCGGGGCATTCCTCTTCGAGGGTTCGGTCCGGGTCGATCCGCTGGTCTTCCTCCCCACCGCCGTCGTGATCGGGCTCGGTTCCCTGCTCGCGGGCCGGCTGACCTGGCGCGCCCGGCGGGCTCCCCCCGTCACCGGCGCGTCCGCGATGGTCGGGGCGACGGCGACGGTGGCCGCGCAAGGAGACGTCTTCCTGGAGGGGACGTGGTGGGCCGTCACCCCGGCCGGCGAACCGGCGGGCGATGAGCCCTTACCGGCCGGCCAGCCCGTCCGGGTGGTCGCCGTGGATGGCTTGACGCTCGTCGTCGAACCGCTCGGTTCCGTGGAGCAGCCCGGGCCAACCGAGTCGCCAGGCTCTGTCACAGAGGAGAAGCCCGATGTCTGATGCGCTCATTCCCTGGATCATCGCCCTGGCTGTGGTACTGATCCTCTTCTTCGCCGCGGTCAAGGTCTATCCGGAGTACGACCGAGGGGTGATCTTCCGGCTGGGCCGGGTCATCGGCGTCAAAGGCCCGGGATTGTTCTTCATCATCCCGATCGTCGACCGGGTCGTCCGGGTGTCGCTGCGCATCGTCGTCAAGGAGATCCCGCCGCAGGACGTCATCACCCGGGACAACGTGACGGTCCGGGTCAACGCCGTCACCTACTTCTACGTGATCGATCCGGTGCGGTCCGTCGTGGCGATCGAGAACTTCGTGGACGCCACCTTCCAGATCGCCCAGACCACGTTGCGGAGCATCCTGGGCCAGGTCGACCTCGACGAACTGCTCACCAAGCGCGACGAGATCAACCAGCGCCTGCGGCGGATCGTCGACGACGTGACCGAACCGTGGGGTGTGAAGGTCACCCTCGTCGAGATCAAGGACGTCGAACTGCCCGACACCATGCGCCGGGCGATGGCCATCCAAGCCGAGGCGGAAAGGGAACGGCGCGGCAAGGTCATCCACGCCCAGGGCGAGTACCAGGCCGCCGCAGACCTTGCCCGGGCGGCGGAACTGCTCGGCGCCCACCCTGCCGCCCTGCAGCTGCGCATCCTCGGCACCATGGTCGAGGTCAGCGCCGAACGCAACTCGACCTTGATCTTCCCCGTGCCGATGGAGCTCCTGCGGCTGGCCGACGCGATGCACCGACCGACGGAGGCCGACGGCACCGGACCCGGCACCGCGTCCGGAGCCTAGAAATGCCGGGGTGTCACGCATCGCCAGGACGGCGGGCGCAGCGGCGAAGCCGACGTCTGCACGGTGACCACCCGGCACGGCGTACGCACGTAGAGGCGTCCCGGTAGCGGACCGGTCAGCACGATGCCCCCGAGGTCGGGTTCGAAGCGCAGGTCGTCGACCAGCATCCCGCGGATGCCCTCCGGGTCGTCGACCTCCCAGTCGGCGACCTGATGAAAGAGGAAGCGGACGGGGAAACGCAGCCGCCGCGAACCCAGGTAACCGGCTCGATTGCCGGTCACGGCCAACTCCGTACCCAGGTCGCAGAGGGTGGTCAGGTCCAGGAAGGCGTCGTCGAGCCACGGCTCGATACGATCGATCTTGACCACCACGGCGAGCGTGCGATCCCCCACACCGGTCATCTTCCCAAGACAAGGCCGTCGATTTGGCGTTTTCCGGATGCGTACCCCGTTCGGCTGGGGCAAGCTGAGCGGCATGACCGCCCGCACGCTCGTGCTCCTGCGCCATGCCAAGGCCGATCGCCCCACCGGGATCGCCGACACCGACCGGCCCCTGACCGATCGAGGTCACGCCGACGCCGCCGCGGCCGGAGCCTGGCTGCTGGCCAGCGGACACGTTCCCGACCTGGTGCTCTGCTCGCCGGCGAGACGGACGCGGCAGACGTGGCACTCGGTGGCGATCGCGCTGGGCGGCGCGGGCGCGCCGAAGGTGCAGTACGAACGGGAACTGTATGACGGAGAGGTCGCCGACGCCCTCGACCTCATCGCGACGGCCGCCAAGGAGCCCGGTAACCACACCATCCTGCTGATCGGGCACAACCCGACGATCTCCCAGCTGTCCGCCGTGCTCGACCAGGCCGGGCAGGCCGACTCCGACGGGCTGCGGACCAGCGGGATCGCCGTGCACGAGCTGCCCGAGGAATGGCGGGCCGGGGTGACGGCCCCACTGAAGGGCACCCACACCGCCCGCGCCGACTGACGACGGGCGCCGCGCTGCGCCCTGCTGCACGTGCCCTGCTGCGCATGATCATTGCGTCAGCCACGTCGTTTCAACGGACATTTCGCCGCCGGAAACCGCTTGGCTGGCGCAACGATCATGAACACCGGAGCTGCCTCCAGGGCAGCGTCCACAGTGCGACCAGGGCGAATCGAGGCGATGGGCGCGTTCGATTCACCCGGAGGAAACGCACGTGTCGACTGTTCCCCACTGGACTCACCCGCGGTGTCGCTTTAGATTCTGAAAGTTACCCCCGCGTCCACTGGAGGACCCCCCGTGCGCACAAGACGCGCCCTGATCAGCCGCGCCGCGGCCGGAGCGGCCATAGCGCTGAGCCTGGCCGTGATCCCGGCCCCGGCTCAGGCGGCCACCCCCACCGACCTGTTCCTCTCGGAATACGTCGAGGGCAGCTCGAACAACAAGGCCCTCGAATTCTTCAACGGCACAGGATCGGCGATCGACCTGGCCGCCGGCGCGTACAACGTGCAGATCTACTTCAACGGCGCGACGACCGCCGGCGCGACGATCAACCTGACCGGCACGGTGGCCAACGGCGACGTGTTCGTCCTGGCCGCCGCCTCCGCGTCGGCGACGATCCTCGCGACCGCCGACCAGACCACCACCGCGTCGCTCTACAACGGAGACGACGCGATCGTGCTGCGTAAGGGCACGACCGTGGTGGACTCGATCGGCCAGATCGGCGTCGACCCCGGCACCGAGTGGGGCACCGGCCTGACCAGCACGGCCGACAACACGCTGCGGCGCAACGCGACTATCGTCGCCGGTGACGTCGACCCCGGCGACGCGTTCGACCCCGCCGCCCAGTGGACCGGCTACGCCACCGACACCTTCGACGGGCTCGGGGCGCACGCCGTGGACGGCAGCGGCGACCAGCCCGCGACGCTGTCCTGCGGCGGGACGCTCACCGTCAGCCAGGGCCAGGGCGGGGAACGGGTCGTCACCGCCGTGGACGCCGACGACCAGATCACCGACCTGGCCGTCACCGTGAACCCCACGCCGGCCGCCGGCAGCGTTGTGCGTACAAGTCTGACTCCGGCCAGTGAGGTCGGCGGCAGCGCGAGCGCCACGATCACGGTGAGCAGCGACGTGCCCGCGGGTTCCTACGCGGTGACCGTGACCTCGACCGACGCGAGCGGGACCACCGCGACCTGCACGTTCACCGTGACGGTGACCAAGGTGTACACCGTGGGCGAGATCCAGGGCTCGACCGGCGACGCGGAGAACCCGCGCACGGACCGTTCGCCCTTCGCCCCGGCCAGCGGAAACGGCACGAGCTCGACGCTCTACGACATCCGTGGCGTGATCACGCAGCGCACCCTCGCGCGGACCTCGGCCGGCGCCGACCAGAACGGGTTCTTCCTGCAGTCGCGCAAGACCGACACCGACGGCGACGACACCAGCTCCGACGGCATCTTCGTTTTCATGGGCTCGTTCACCTCGCTGATCGGCGGCTACGTCCCGGTCGTGGGAGACGAGGTCGTGATCCGCGCGCGCGTCTCCGAGTACTTCTTCATGACCCAGCTCAGCTCGGCCTCGCTGGTGAGCAAGCTCGTCTCCGGGGTCGACGTCCGCGACCAGGTCGCGGTCACCGACGCCAGGCCGCCCGCCGACTCGGCCGCCGCCGACCGCTTCTGGGAGCGGCACGAGAGCGAGCAGCTGCGGGTACGCGCCGGCAGCGCCGTCACCGGGGCGCGCGACGTCTTCCGGTCCACCATGGACTCCGAGATCTGGCTGATCGACCGGGACGACCCGCTGATGTCGCGGGCGGACCCGTACACCCGCCGGGTCTACCGGGACGCGCACCCGATGGACAACGACCCGCTGCACTTCTTCGACGACGGCAACGGCAACCGGATCCTCGTCGGCAGCCTCGGCGTGAAGTACGCCGCCCACGACAACACGACGCTGGTGCCCCCGGCGAGCGACTTCGACCTCGTGCAGTCCGACGCGGTCGGCGGGCTGATGTACAACTTCGAGAAGTACTCCATCCAGCCCGACGCGATCGCGTTCACCGACGGCCCGGACCCGGCGGGCCTGGCCGCGCCGCGGGCGGCCGACCGGGACGAGGAGTTCGCGGTCGCGACCTACAACGTGGAGAACCTCTACGACTACCGCGACGACCCGTTCGACGGCTGTGACTTCACCGGCAACTCCGGCTGCCCCGGGGTCAGCCCGCCGTTCGACTACGTCCCCGAGTCGCAGGCCGCGTACGAGCACCACCTGTCGGGCCTGGCCGCGCAGATCACTGGTGACCTGCACTCCCCCGACCTGCTGCTCATCCAGGAGGCCGAGGACCAGGACATCTGCTCGGTCACTGACGGCACGCTGACCTGCGGCGACACGAACAACGCCGACGGGAAGCCGGACACCCTGCAGGACCTCGCGCTGGCGATCGTCGCGGCGGGCGGCCCTGCTTACGACACCGCGTACGACCGGAACGGGGCCGACGCGCGCGGTATCACCTCGGCGTTCCTCTACCGCACCGACCGGCTGTCGCTGGCCGCTCCGGCATCGGTGCTGACGTCCACGCCGGGTGTGGTCTACCGCGCTCCGGATCTGGCGTACAACTCCGACACGTCCAACCCGAAGGCGCTGAACGCACAACTGCCGTCGGACGTGGACACCTCCACCGGCGTGGACGGCTCGAACGTCTTCACCCGGGCGCCGCAGGTGGCTCGATTCACCGTCGCCGCGCGGCCTTCGTCCACTCCGTCGTCGGCTGAGGGCTTCACGTTGTGGGCGGTCAGCAACCACTACTCGTCCACCCCGGACGCCCGGGTCGGCCAGCGGGCCGAGCAGGCCGCGTACGGGGCGGCGATCGTGCAGGCCATCCAGGCCGACGACCCGGCGGCCCGGGTCGTCTACGGCGGCGACCTGAACGTCTTCCCGCGCCCGGACGACCCGATCGCGACGTCGGACTCCGACACCCCGTCGGACCAGCTGAAGGCGCTCTACGACGCCGGGCTCTACAACCTGTGGGAGGTGCTGGCGGCGGACGTGCCGGCGTCGGCGTACTCGTACGAGTTCGAAGGCCAGGCGCAGACCCTCGACCACCTGTGGGTCACCGGTCCGCTCTACGACGACCTGATCCAGATGCGGGCGGCGCACGTCAACGCCGGGTACCCGGTCGACTTCGACGGTGACGGCGCGCACGGGGTCAGCGACCACGACCCGCAGGTGGCGCTGTTCGCGTCGCGGGCCCGGCTGACCGTCGCCGACGTGACGATCACCGAAGGCACCGGGACCGGCAGCGACCGTACGCCGATGACGTTCACCGTCCAGCTCAGCCGGCCGCTGTCGCAGCCGCTGCCGCTGTGCGCGGTGGCCTACGGGATCACGGCGTCGCCGTCGAGCGACTTCGACCCGGTTCTCTCGTGCTCGGTCGTGGCCGCCGGTCAGACGACGTGGACGGTGACCGTGCCGGTCGTGGCGGACAAGCGCAAGGAGGGCACGGAGAAGCTCGGTCTGTTCGTGACCGGGCTGCCCTCGGTCGTCTACACCGACTCGGTGGCCGTGGGCACCATCCGCGACGACGACTAGGTTTTCGCTTTCGGCGCTGCGCTTTCGGCGCTGGATCAGGGATCCCGGCCGAATCTTGGGTCAAGATTCGACCGGGATCCCTGATCTGTTTGTGAGCCCCCTTAGGCAGATGACAGTTCCGTCATCAGTTCGTCCTTTCAGGACGGTCTGAGCCGATCTCGCTGCGGATTCCGTCGTCCCCCACGTGCGACGACCCCACCCCGCCGACCTCCCCCGATTGGGCCGGACGGCCAGGCCCGCTGACGGCTCGGAGGGCAGCAACCGCGACAAGGCATCAGCCGAACGGGCCACCCCGATGATCACTCTGTACAGGGCATCCGACCGACGGATATGAATCCGTCATCCCCCAACTCACGGAGGCCTGTATGCGCATTATGCGTACGGCGCTGGCGTCGCTGTTCACCGCGGCGATCGCCTGTGCACTCTCCCCATCCGCTCAAGCGGCGCCCTCCCCGGTCGCCCTCGACCACCGGTCGGCCA
>JABFYB010000180.1 GCA_013361475.1 Hamadaea sp. | reverse complement strand
ACGAGTACTCGTGGTGGAGGATGAGGAGGCGTTCTCGGACGCCATCTCCTACATGCTTCGCAAGGAGGGCTTCGAGGTGTCGGTGGCGGCCACCGGCACGGCGGCGCTCACCGAGTTCGACCGCTCCGGCGCCGACATCGTCCTGCTCGACCTGATGCTCCCGGAGATGTCCGGGACCGAGGTCTGCCGGCAGCTCCGCGTCCGGTCGAGCGTCCCGATCATCATGGTCACCGCGCGCGACAGCGAGATCGACAAGGTCGTCGGGCTGGAGCTCGGCGCGGACGACTACGTGACCAAGCCGTACTCGCCGCGGGAGCTGGTCGCCCGCATCCGCGCGGTGCTGCGCCGCCGTTCACAGGAGCCGGTCGACGCCGGCGGCGCGACGCTCAGCGCCGGGCCCGTCCGCATGGATGTCGAGCGGCACGTCGTCACGGTCTCCGGCGACACCGTCCCGCTGCCGCTCAAGGAGTTCGAGCTGCTCGAACTGCTCCTGCGCAACGCGGGCCGGGTGCTGACCCGCGGTCAGCTCATCGACCGCGTCTGGGGTGCGGACTACGTCGGCGACACCAAGACGCTCGACGTCCACGTGAAGCGGCTGCGCTCCAAGATCGAGCCGGAGCCTTCGACGCCCCGCTACCTCGTCACCGTGCGTGGACTCGGTTACAAGTTCGAGCCGTGAACGGTCGGCCCGGTAAGCTCCCCCGGTGCCCCCGGTCTGGAGACGTCCCGCCCTCGTGGCGTTCGCGCTCGGCCTGCTCGGCGTCGGTTTCCGGGTCTGGCTGACCGCGCGTGACGCACCCCTCACCAACAGCGACGAGGCCACCATCGGCCTCGCCGCTCTGCACATCTGGCGCGGTGAGGACTTCCCGGTCTACTTCTACGGCCAGCACTACATGGGCACGATCGAGGCGTACCTCGCGGCGCCGTTCGTCGGCCTGCTCGGCCCGACCACGCTCGCGCTGAGGCTGCCGACGCTCGCGCTCTTCGCGCTCTTCCTGCCCCTGATGTACGCCCTGGTGCGGCGCGTCTACTCGCCCTGGCTGGCGACGGCGACGGTCGGGCTGCTGGCGCTGGGCTCGGACCGGATCGTCAAGAACCAGCTCATCGCCGGGGGCGGCTATCCCGAGACCTCCCCGATGCTGGTGGCGCTGCTGCTCGGCGTCTTGGCCGTCAGCCGGAGCGAGAAGCCCCGCCCCTGGATCACGGGCGGCATCGGCCTGCTCGGCGGCCTCATCATCTGGAACCATCTGCTGCCACTGCCCTACCTCGCCGGCGCGGCCCTGCTGCTGATCGTCTTCGCCCGGCGGCAGCTGGCCTCCCGGGCCGGCTGGACGCTGGCGGGCGGGCTGCTGCTCGGCGCGTCCCCGCTGATCTGGCACGACCTGCACAACACGTTCTCGAAGAGCTTCCTGGCGGTCTTCTGGCATCTGCAGACCACCGGGACGGATCCGTCGGCGAGTGACCGGCTGTACGGCGGCGGGCTGCTCGGCGTACCGCTCGGCACCGGGCTCTGCGCACCGAGCTACTGCGCCGGCTGGCAGCTGTGGTGGGGTCCGGTGTACGCCGCCCTCCTCGTCATCGCCGCCGTGCTCGCCTACCGGTCTCCGCGTACGCCGGAGAGCGGAATGCGGCTGGCGCTCGCCGTCGCGGCGCTGATCACGGTCGTCTCGTACGCCCGCAACTCGTCGGCCGGGGACTCCCCCATCGAGAGTGCGCGCTACCTGAGTTGCCTGCTGATCTCGACGCCGGCCTGGCTGGAACCCCTCTGGCGGGCCATAGCGGCACCGGTGAGCCTCTCGGGCGAGCCGTCAGGAGTGCGTTCGGTCGCCCGGCCGAACTGGCAACGGCTCGCGGCGGGGGTGCCGCTGGCGGCCGGAGTCGCGATGGCGGTGTACGCCACGGCCGCGCTGGCCGTGCACGTCCCGACCTACACCGACGCGGCGGCCGGCCAGCCGAAGGTGATCGCCGCACTGGCCGCGCACGATCAGACCCGCCTGTACGCCGACTACTGGACCTGCAACTGGATCTCCTACCAGACCGGTGAGGAGCGGATCTGTGCCGTGGTCGGCGACGACCTGACTGAGGGGCTGAACCGCTATCACCCGTACTGGGACGAGGTCGGCGCGGCGCGGGAGGTCACCTATCTCGCCCCGATCGGATCGCCGCTGGACGCGACGCTGGCGGCGGCCTTCCCGGATCGTCCGATGGAGACCGCCGCCAACTATCACCTCTACCTCCCGACACGGCCGTTGCCCGACACCCGCTAGCGGTCGCTGGATCAGGGATCGCGGTCGAATCTTCGGTCAAGATTCGACCCGGATCCCTGATCCAGCCCCGAAAGCGGCGCGGGCGAGGTGTCAGCGGCAGGTCAGGTTCGTGGGCGTACCGAGGCCGCTGACGTTGAAGCCGAAGTACTCCGAGCCGCCGGGCGCGATGTCGGCCGCGTACGCCAACGGCGTCACCACGTAGTGACTGCCGCTCTTGGCGTACGTCGCTCGCCACATCGAACTGACGCTCGTCCCGGTCGGCAGATCGAACTCGGCCGACCAGCTCGGGACGGTCGCCGTCCCGTCGTTGTAGACGGTCACCTGCCCGCCGTACCCACTGCTCCAGACCGAGGTCTGGGCGAACGCGCACCGCAGCCCCACCACCCCGGACGGAGAGGGCGAGGCGGACGACGGGGACGGGGACGCGCTGGACGGCGACGGTGAGGCGCTCGGCGTACCAGTCAGGGAAAGCAGGAACAACGACGGACCCGCGTCGGTCCGCGAAGCGTCGACGCCGTGGCCGTCGGTGTAGTCGGCCTGCTCGTGGCCGGCCCAGTCGGCGATGGGTGTGCCCGCGATGTCCAGGTGGCGCCACGCGGAGCCGGACCACCCGAACTGGTAGATCCGGGACTGATCGGCGTAGTACGCCGTGTACGGCGCGGTGTCCGAGCCGAGCTGCTTGGTCATCGTGTTGTGGAAGAAGACGTTGCGCGGCCCGGACGATCCCGACCACTTGACCGCCTTCTGCCCGGCGGCCCACCAGATCGGGAACCAGTTCGAGTCGTCCGGCGCACCCCCGCCCTCCTCGCCGCAGTTGGCCTGGCAGTTGGCGGATCGATGGGCGTAGGGGACGGTCACGGTGTTCAGTTCGATGAGGTTGTTGCGTTCCCAGCCGCCGTGGAGGTTGAAGTCCGAGTCGGTGTCGTTGCCGATCGCGACGTTGCCCGACGCGGACCATTGGAAGGTGAAGTGGCGCAGGTTGCGGCTGACATTCCCGGCGTAGACCGAGTCCCACACCCGGGAGCCGCGGAAGTAGCCGTTGCCGCCCTTGCCCTTGTTCCAGGCTCCGTCGAGGTAATTGTCCACAATGGTGAGATGAGCCGCCTCCTCGGTGACGATCGGGTGGGAGCCGGTCATCGAGGTACGGATGCCCCGCACCCAGGAGTTCGCCGCCCATTTGAAGACGATGCCGTGCATCTCCCCCGCCGGGTCCATGTTGCCGTAGTTGTGCACGGCGTCGGCGGCGTTGAGGCCGGGCTCGTTCTGGGTCAGGAAGAAGTTCTCGAAGCCGACGCCGACGACTGGGTCGACCAGCGGCGCGGCCTTCGAGTCGTACACCGTGCCGCCGATAGCGGCGGAGCCGTCCGACGTGGAGGTGATCGGGACGTCGTACTCCAGCGGCTTGTCCAGGGTGATCGACTTCGCGGTCGAGTTCACGGCGGTGATCGTGAAGATCTGCTGCCGCATGTGCAGATTGCTCATCAGGGCGGTGTCGAAGACGTTCTGCGAGTTGTAGAACTTCACCGAGTTGGCGGCCCGGATGTTCACCAACGTCCCGGCGGTCAGCCCGGTCAGGCTCGCCACGTAGACCACGGTGTCGCCGGTCCGGGCGGCGTACCCGGTCTCACCGGGCTTCGCGGCGAGCTTCTGCCCCGCCTTCCAGTGCACGTTCACCGTGCCCTCGAAGATGTCCTTCCGGTTGGCGGGCGCGGCGGCGTAATCACTCGCGTAGGCGCTGTGCACCTGCCGGGACTGCACCCGGAACAACCCGCGGCCGGGCCACAGCCAGCCGCCCTTGCCCTGCCCAGACACCATGCCGTCCTCGTCCCAGTCCGAGCCGTCGGCGGTCAGCGTGTCGTAGCGGGTGTTCGCGTCGGGCTGGAAGACCAGGCGGGTCCCGGTCGCCGGATCACTGCCGGCTCCGCGCACGATCAGGTAGTCGGCGTCCACGCCCAGCTGGCGGCTCACATTCAGCACGCCCGCGGGCAACGTGATCAGCGACAGCTTCGTGAAACTCGCCGCCGCGGAGCAAGTGGTACGCACAAAGTCGATCGCGGATTGGAGACCGGTCGTGTCGTCCACGCCGTCGTTCGGGTGCACGGCGTACTGGGTGGCGAGTTCGGAGGCGGTGACCTGACAGGCGGCGTCGGGGTTGACGTCACCGGAACCGGGCAGATTCGCACCGTTGCGATACCCGGCCTTGCTCCAGTCGTAGAGCCCGGCGATCGGCGTACGCCGGTTGGCGCTGGACAGGTCGAGTCCGGTCAGCGCGGCCCCGGCTCGGTCGACGTCGTCGGCGGTCCGCGCCGCCGGGCGGATCAGCAGGGAGACGGACAGGAGCGTGGTGGCGGTCAAGGCGGCGGCGAGCGCGCCGGTAAGAGATCGGTGGGCGTCCATCATGAAAGACAGTTAATGGAACACTGTCCATGTAGTCAACGCTCGTTCGGAATATGGCACGCCGTCCACATCTGTGAACACGCTTGCCTCCTTTTTGGCGCTGGATCAGGGTTCTCGGTCGAATCTTGGGCCAAGATTCGACGCGCATCCCTGATCCAGCGGGCTAGGTCGAGAGGTCGAGCTGGCGGAGGATGACGCCCTCGCGGAGCGCCCACGGGCAGATGTCGACGGAGTCCAGGTCGAGCCGCTCCATCGCCGCCAGCGCCACGATCGCCCCGGCGAGTACCTGGTGCGATCGTTGTGGGCTGACCCCGTCGAGTTCGGCGATGGCGTCGGCGGGCATCCGGCGGATGAACCCCAGGACCTGCTTCAACCCCGTACGCGTCAACGACCGGGGCGCCCACAGCCCCTTCCCGCTCGGAGCCGCCCCGGCGAGCCGGGCCAGCGACCGGAAGGTCTTCGACGTCGCCGCCGCACGGTCGAGCCCGGCCAGCCGGGAGACGTCCAGCTCCTCCACCGTCGCCGCGACATACGCCCGCGCCTCGTCGATCGTTTGAGCCGACGGGGGATCCCCGGCGAGGCGCTCACGGGTGATCCGCCCCGCACCCAACGGGAGCGACACCGCGAGTGTCGGCTCCTCGTCGATCCCGGCCGCGATCTCCAGCGAACCCCCGCCGATGTCGAGGACGGCGAGCCGCCCCGCCGACCAGCCGAACCATCGGCGTACGGCGAGGAAGGTCAGCCGGGCCTCGTCCGCGCCGGACAGCACCCGCAACTCGACCCCGGTCTCCTCGCGTACGCGGGCCAGCACCTGGGCAGAGTTACGCGCGTCGCGTACCGCTGAGGTCGCGAAGGCCAAGAGGTCGTCGACGCCGAGCCGATCCGCGGCCAGGCGGGCGTCGCGGACCGCGGTGAGCAGGGCCTGTTCCCCCGCCGGAGTGAGCGAGCCGTCCGGGCCGAGTTGCTCGGCGAGGCGCAGCACGGCCTTCTCCGAGTGGGCCGGCCAGGGATGGGCGCCGTGGTACGCGTCCACGACCAGGAGATGCACCGTATTGGAGCCGACATCGAGCACGCCCAGACGCACGGGAATACCGTACCGGGGACGCCCGCCGCCGTACGCTGAGTGTGTGCGTATCAGCGAAACCACCCAGCCCAAGAGCGCGCCCGCGCCGCGCAAGACTTTGCCGCTGACGCCGGTGAACCCCCGCGATCGCGAGGTTGGCCTGGACTTCCCGCGCGAGTGGGTGGAGTTCGCCGACCCGGCCGACGCCACCCAGCTCATCCGGGCCGACCTCACCTGGCTGCTCTCCCGGTGGAGTTGCGTCTACGGCAAGGGCTGCCACGGCATCATCAAGGACCGGGCGATCGAGGGCTGCTGCTCGCACGGCGCGTTCCTGACCGACGCCGACGACATCCGCCGGGTGAAGGCCGCCGTGCGGAAGCTGACCCCGGAGACGTGGCAGCACTACCGCAAGGGCTTCAAGAACTGGACCGAACTCGACGAGCTGAACGACGAGGAGCCCGCCCGGCGGACGGCTACGCAGAGCGAAGACGGCCCGTGCGTCTTCCTCAACGACGCCGACTTCCCCGGCGGCGGCGGCTGCGCGCTGCACGGCCAGGCGCTGCGAGACGGCGTTCACCCGTTGGAGTACAAGCCCGACGTCTGCTGGCAACTGCCGATCCGCCGCGATCAGAAGTGGCACAAGCGACCCGACGGCACCAAGGTGCTGATCACGAGCATCACGGAGTTCGACCGGCGCGGCTGGGGCGCGGGCGGGCACGACCTGCACTGGTGGTGCACCTCGTCGCCGGAGGCCCGCGTCGACCGCACCCCGGTCTACGTCTCCTACGCGCCGGAGTTGATCGCGCTCATCGGGCAGGCCGCGTACGACGAGTTGGCCCGCCTGTGCGCGGCCCGCGCGAAGAAGGGCCTGGTCGCCCCGCATCCGGCGGGCTGACGGGCGCATTTCGCGGACCGGGCTAGCCTAGGAGGCATGCCCAGGATTCCGGTGCTCCTCTCCAGTTCGTCCGTATTTCCCGAGCCCACCGCCGCCGCGTTCGAGCTGGCGGCCGCGCTCGGATACGACGGCGTAGAGGTCATGGTCTGGACCGACGCGGTCAGCCAGGACGCCGGGGCGCTGCGCGGGCTCGCCAGCCATTACGGGGTCCGCGTCGGGTCCATCCACGCGCCCTGCCTCCTGGTCACCCAGCGGGTCTGGTCCAGCGACCCCTGGGTACGCCTCCGGCGCGCGGCGGCATTGGCGGAGACGTTGGAGGCCGACACGGTCGTCGTGCACCCACCGTTCACCTGGCAGCGCGAGTACGCCCGGACGTTCGAGGCGGGTCTGCGGACGCTGAACGGCCGCTACCCGCAGATCCGGTTCGCCGTCGAGAACATGTACCCCGTCCGGATGGCTCGACGGGAGTTCGTGCCCTACTCGCCCGGCTGGGACCCCACCCGCACCGGGTACGCGGCGTACACATTGGACATCTCACACTGCGCGGCCGCGAAGATGGACTCACTCGCGATGGCCGACGCGATGGGCGCCGGACTGGCGCACATCCACCTCGGCGACGGCACCGGCGAAGGCCGCGACGAACACCTCGTCCCCGGGCGAGGCAAACAGCCCTGCGCAGAACTGCTGTCATCGCTGGCCGAACGCGGCTTCACCGGCTCGATCGCCGTCGAAGTGGCGACCCGGCGCGCGGCCAGCCGAGCCGAACGCGAAGAGCAGCTGGCCGAGGCGCTGACCTTCGCCCGCCAACACCTCACCACCCCCGCCCCCCTCTAACCCCCACCCTCACCTCGGCCCCCTCGGCCCCGCCCACCCTCGCCTCGCCCCGCCTCGGCCCCGCCCCGCCCCGGCCACGCCCCGCCTCGCCCCCGCCCCGGCCCC
>JABFYB010000567.1 GCA_013361475.1 Hamadaea sp. | reverse complement strand
ACGCTCACCACGTTCGTCGAGGTGCCCTGGAATGCGCCCTACTACGCTCGGCACGGCTATCGCCTGCTCGGCGAGGACGAGCTGACGTCCGGTTTGCGGGCGATTCGGGCGCGCGAAGCCGCTTTGGGGCTGGACAAGTGGCCGCGTACCGCAATGCGCCGCGATCTCCCCTAACCGACCACTCACCGCGCTCGCCTTAGCGCGTTGATCATGGAGTTCGCCCCCTCGACACGCCGACGAGACCACGGTTAACTCCATGATCAACGGGGAGAAGAGGGAGGGGCGCGTTACGGGCGGATGCAGCAGCCGCCGCAGATCTTGGGCTGCTCGAGGGTGAACGCCAGGCAGCATGTCTTCCGTTGGACGGAGAGCCCCGACTCGGTCGTGCAGATGTCCACGAGGTCGTCGAGGTCCAACGCCGCGAGCAGGCGCAGCAGCGAGTCGTGGGTGGAGCCGGGGAGCGCGTCGCTGGCCCGGATCATCCCGTACGCGATGCCGGAGGCGACCGAGCCGAGCAGCGTACGCCGGCCGACGTTGACCTCGGTGCGGATCGCGTCGAGCAGCGGGTCGAGGTGCCGGTCGAGCAGCGTCCTACGCAGGGTGGCGAGCAGTTCGTCCTCGTCGGCGACGACGATCGTCCCCGGCGTACCGGCGAGCCGGTCGGTCGGGAGCACGGCGAACGGCACCGGCGCGGTGCCGACTGTCAGGAACGGCGCCTCGTCGTGGAACTGGACGTAGGTGGTCTCGGCCGTCAGCAGCGGTACGCGTCGCGCGGCCGCCCAGCTCAGCACGGTCGGCAGTCCGGCCCAGTAGCTGTAGCTCTTCCACGCGAGGGTGGCCGACGCGTGCGGGGCCGCCTTCCAGCGTCGCGCCGCCGCCTGCAGCAGCACGTCGAGGCCGGCCGGTTCGGTCAGTTTGGCCGCCTGGAGCCAGCCGGGGCCGGTCGCGACGTCGAGCCGGATCGCCTTCGCGGCGTCCATGACGGCGAGCGCGTTGGCGACGGGAGTCCAGGCCACGGGCGTACGCCGAGGCGGCGCGAGCACCCCTGCCGTCATCCCAGCCACCCTTCGGCCCACCTGTCCGGACTGCCCTCACGGAGAGCAACCGGGCCAGCGTAACCCCATTAGGCTAGGCTTACCAGACCGGGGCGCCACTTTGCGGTTCATCAGATCTCAGTGTGCCGTGATTTCCGACTCATGGCGGCCTGTTCTCCGAGATGCGTTCGCCCTTTGTCAAGGCACTTGTCGGGTATTCATCACGATCAGTACATAGATAGTCGTGCGCCCGAGACTGGAATCCTCACGCGCGCGAGCCACCGCGAACCGGCCGGTCCCGCGCGGAGCGGAGGGTGGCGATGGCGACGTCGGGGGCCGACCGTGCGGCGGAAGCGTTTGCAAGCGAGCTGGCTCGCTGGCGGATGGATCGCGGCATGTCCAAGAAGCAGCTGGCCGGACTCATGGGTTTCGATCCCTCCTATGTCAGCCACATCGAGGGACGGCGGCATCGCCCGACCGAGGACTTCGCCCGCCGGGCCGAAGCGGTGCTGGCCACGGCGGGTGCGCTCTGGCAGCGGTTCCAGGAGTTCGAGGAGGCCCGGCACGGTCGTTCGGCCGCGTTGATCGCCCGTGACTCGCCGATGCCGCCGCAATGGCTGCCACCGGGGACGGGCTTGGTCGTCGAGCACGAGGAAGCCTTGCTGGCGTACCGCGACGGGCAGTATGTGACGACCGTGCGGCGTTCGCTCTACAACGCCGGCGTCGACCCGGTCAGCCGCTACCTGATCCGCGTCGCGGTGGACCGTTTTCCGGGCGATCCGCAGCGGTCCAACCGGCATCACCGGGAACATCCGCTGGAGCTGGACGAGCTGGCCCTCCAGGCGTCCTGCGGCGACGGTTCGGCGTACGAGCGGATGCACTGGCGGGTGAAGCAGGACCGGGACGCCTTCAAGGAGATCTGGCTGCTCTTCGAGAACGAGGAGGGCCGCTTCCCGCTGTATCCCGGCGAGCGCACGGCGGTGACCTACAGCTATCGCGTCGGCGAGGAGAAGTGGGGCAGCTGGTTCCAGCGGGCGGTCCGCCTGCCGACCCGGCGGATGACCGTCCGGATCGACCTGCCCCAGACGCTCGACCCACAGGTGTGGGGCGTCGAGACCTCCATGTCCGCCGAGGAGACCCCGCTGCGTACCCTCATCGAGAAGCAGACGGAGGGCGACCGGGCGATCTTCACCTGGACCACCGACAACCCGAGCCTGAACGCGCGTTTCCGCCTGCAGTGGCGCTTCCGTGCCGTGTCGTCGGCGCCCCCGGCGCTGCACCTGCCTACCGGGGCGGAGGGGCAGCCGCTCGCGCCGCGACTGGCGTCGGTGGGGGTCGTGCAGTGGCCGCCGCCTGCGCAGCGGGAGCCCACCGCCGGACAGCTACGCGCGACCACCAACGGCCGTCATCCCCTGCGCGTCCGCGCCCGCCGGCTGGACCTGCCGGACGAGGAGGAGCAGGCCCGCCTGATCGTCGCCGACCTGACGGTGGCGTTGGAGGAGATCGGCCGGCTGCATCCGTTCAACAAGGGCATGGGCCTGGCCGCGCCGCAGCTCGGCGTGGACGCCGCCGCCGCGGTCATCCGCCAGCCCGGCCGAGGTGAACCGTTCGTGCTGCTCAACCCGGTGATCGTGGAGGAGTCCACCGCGGCCGACGAGCAACCCGAAGGCTGTCTGTCCTACTTCGACTTCCGCGGCTGGGTCCGGCGACCGCTGCGCATCGTGATCGAGCATCAGCGGTTCGACGGCGGCCGGGTGGTGAGCACCTTCGAACGTGGGCTGGCGCGGCTGGTCGGGCACGAGGTGGACCACCTGGCCGGACGGCTCTACGTCGACCGGATGCCACCGGACGCGCCGCTGGTTCCGTTGGCCGACTACAGCTCGGGTCCGTGGGTCTACGATCAGCAGCCGTTGGAGCAGAAGGCCTGGTAACCGACGAAGGCGACCACGTCGAGCAGGGTGTGCGCGACGATGAGCGGCCCGATCCGCCGCCATTTGAGGTAGACGAGCGCGAACACCACGCCCATGATCGCGTTGCCGACGAACCCGCCGAACCCTTGATACAGGTGGTAGGAGCCGCGGAGCAGGGCGCTCGCGGCGATCACCGCCGGGACCGACCAGCTCAACTGGTGCAGGCGTGTGGTCAGGTAACCCACGACGATGATCTCCTCCAGCACCGCGTTCTGCACGGCCGAGAGGATCAGCACCGGCACGGCCCACCAGAGGTCGGGCAGTCCGGACGCGCTCACGTCGGTGTTCAAGCCGAGCGCGCGAGCTCCGAAGTAGAGGCCCAGCCCGGGAATCCCGATCACCGCGGCCAGCGCGGCACCGCCGCCCAGATCGAACCAGGGCCGCCTGAAGTCCAGGCCCAGGCCCAGGCGCGCTTGTCCAGGGTCCCGGTTCAACAGGTGGTACGCGAGTCCGACGACCACGAGGGCGAAGAAGATGTCGAGCAGTTGGTATGTGAGGTCGAAGTAGGGCCGGACCGAGCGGGAGACGTTGAGGGCGGACGTCTGACTCGACAATGGACCGGGCTGGGTCAGCTTGGAGATCAGCGACACCAACGAATAAATCGCCGATTGTCCAAGTGATAGGCCGAGGACCAGGAGCAACTCGTTGCGGCGGCGTACGGCGAGGTTCCTCACGTCCCGCACTATCGCACAAGTTGTGCGACTTGCCGTCACTGATTGTCGCGAGAGTCGTTACGTGTCCGACCTGCAACGGCTGTTGAAGGAGTCCTGGACCCTCGTCGAAGAGGACCAGGACAAGTTGGCCGGCTACTTCTACGCCCGTATTTTCCTAGGTCGTCCCGAACTCAGAGACCTCTTTCCGGTCACCATGGATGTCCAGCGAGCACGACTGCTGGGCGCGATCGTCAGCGCCATCCAGACCGTCGACGATCCCGAACGATTCGACGAGTACCTGCGGTCCCTCGGCCGCGACCACCGCAAGTTCCAAGTCGTTCCGGAGCAGTACGAAGTGGTAGGCGCGGCGCTGCTGGAGGCGCTGCGTACCTTCGGCCGGGGCGACTGGACTCCCGAGTACGACCAGGCGTGGCGGGACGCGTACGACGTCATCGCTCGCAAGATGCTGGCCGGGGCGGAGGCCGACACCAACCCCGCCTTCGTCCACGCCGAAGTCGTCCACCACGAACGGCGCGGACGCGACATCGGCATGCTGCGCGTACGCCCACTGCAACACCTGACGTACCGCCCGGGGCAGTACGTCAGCCTGGAATGCCCGAAGTACCAGCCGCGCGTGTGGCGTACCTATTCGATCGCCAACGCGCCCCGGCCCGACGGGACCATGGACTTCCACATCCGGGCGCTCGGCGCGGGCTGGGTCTCCGGCGCACTGGTCCGGCGTACGCTCCCCGGCGACATGCTCCGGCTGGCCGCACCCATGGGGACCATGGCTGTCGATCGGCGGTCGCAGCGCGACATCGTGCTGATCGCCGGCGGCACGGGCCTGGCGCCGATCAAGGCGATCATCGAGGAGCTGGCGACCTTCAACCGAACGCGCTGGGTGCACGTGTTTTACGGCGCCCGGGATCGGGAGGACCTCTACGACCTGCCGGACCTGCAGCGGCTGGCCGCGGTCTACCCCTGGCTGTCGCTGATGCCGGTCTGCTCGCACGACTCCGGCTGGGGCGGCGAGGAAGGCCTGCTCAGCGAGGTCGTCCGGCGCTACGGTCCCTGGCAGGACCACGACTTCTACCTGTCCGGCTCGCCCGCGATGATCCGCGCGACCCTGCGGGCGCTCAACGAACTCCAGGTTCCTTCGATGCGCGTCAAGTACGACGCCTTCGCCGACTACTAGGCCGCTAGGTGATGAGGCCGGGCGACCGTCTCGCCCGGCCTCGATCACTCAGCCTTCTCGGAACTCGACGGCGAACGGCCCCGTCCGTGGAATGACGACGACGTTCGCAGTCGCGAAGTCGGTCCCTCCTTGCCAGATCGGGCCGCCTTCGTCGCCGCAGTAGCACTGCAGCTTCACGCGTTGCGGACCGAGGACGAACAGCTCGGCGGTGACCGGTGCGGCGGACGATCCGTCCCGGATGCCCATGATGTCGCCCGTGACGGCGTTACGCACGAGGAACCGGCTGCTTCCCGTACCGGACCAGGTGATCGTCACCTTGGTGCCCTGCTTCAGCCGGTAGTCGTACGTCGTCGTCTTGCCCGTCCGAACCTTGACCAGGTCGGCCAGCCACCGGTTGCCGGTCCCGCCGCTCCACTGGTTCGCGTGACCGTCCGCCCCGAAGTACAGCGGCCACTTGTACGGGCCGAGATAGTCCACCGTGTAGGTGCCGTCGGAGGCGATGGGCGTGTAGCGGACGTCCGCCCCGCTGCCGAAGTCTGGCTGGACGATGCCGACGTAACCATGGGTCGGCGTGCCGCCTGTCGAGGTGGTGACCTTTCCGCTGATCATTCCAGCCCGATCAAGCCTGATCGTCGGCACGGCCAGCGTTTGTCCCTTGGCGACGGAGAAGACGGCGGCATCGCCCTGCACCCCGGTCCCGCCGGTGGTGCCGACCCATTGCGCCCCCAGAACCGACCCACGCTCCGGCAGCGCGAACAGCTCGTACTCCCCAGGCTCGACGTACATCGTGACCCGGCCGTCGCTTCCGCTGCGTCGGCAGTAATCGCTGATCTCGAAGCTCGTCCGGGTCGCGGTGTAGAGGCAGACGTCGGCGACCGGCTGCCCGGTCGCCCGGTCCACCACGCTCGTCGTGAGCTTCGCCAACGGCTGCATGACCGCCGTCACCTGGCTCTGCCGGCCCACCGTGATCGTCACGGTCGCGACGTCGGCCTGGAAGGCGTAGCCCTCGGAGCTGACATTCACCCGGTAGGTCCCGGCCGGGACGTCCGGGATGATCAGTTCGCCGGTCTCCGTGCCACTACCCAGATATCCGCCGTCGAGGTACGCCTCGAATCGCGGAATGGATGCTCCGGTCAGCGCGTCGGTGGCCGTGATCCGGAGGCTGCCGGTCGGCAGGCGCGAGTCGTCGACGGTGGTGGTCTGGCCGGCCGTCACGGTGATCACGCTGGCCGTCGCCGAACTGATCTTCCCGTAGGCCCACTGCTGGAAGCCGGTCTCCCAGTTCTCGAAGGCGACCGTGTAGTTCCCGGCGAACAACTGCTCGAACGCGTAGTCGCCGGACATCGAAGTGCTGGTGTAGACGCCCGCGCCGGACTGGGCTGACGACACGCTCACCGACAATCCCGGCATCGGGCTGCCGTCAGCCGCCGTGAACCGCCCCGCGATCCGGCCGATCCCGGGCAACTGCTCGTCCACCGTGGTCACCGAGTCGCCGATGACCCGGAACCTCGTGGCCTGATCCTCGGTGAGTTTGCCCGGAGCCCACTCCTTCGCTCCGGAGCTCAGCCGGACCGACAACAGATAATCGCCTGGTTGCAGACCGTCGATGCGGTATGCGCCGGTCGCGTCGGTCTGCCCGTAGCCCATCGACGGACCGTCCTCCGCGCCGACCGAGACGTACGCGGCGGGCGTGCCGTCGGCGTACGTCACGTGTCCGGCGAGCGAGCCGGTCGGCAGAGCGGTGTCGTCGACGACAACGGTCTGGCCGATGCCGACGGTGAACACCGTGGCGGTCGCCGGATCGCGAGTCCCGTACGCGTACTGGGGTATGCCGCCGGTCCAGAACGACACGGTGTAGGAGCCGGGCAGCACGGCGACCCGATAGGTGCCGTCTGCCACCGTGTTGGTCGACGCGGTGCTGATCCCGTCCACCTGAACGTAGGCGCCGTCGACGCCGGCCCCGGAGCTGTCAGTGAACTTGCCCTGAATGACACCAGTCGGCAGGAAGGACTCGTCGACGGTGGTCACCGCCCCGGCGGTGACGGCGAACAGATCCGCGTCGGCAGCGGAGAGTTTGTGGTGCGCGTATTGCTTGGGATGCCCGGGATATCCCTCGCCGCGGACCCAGACGCGGTAGGACGCGCCGGCCGGAACGCCGTCGATCGCGTAGTGGCCGGTGTAGTCGGTCGTGGCGTAGCCGTTGAAGGACTCGTCGGTGGATTCGACCGACACCGTCGCGTACGCGGCCGCAGCGCCGTCGGCCTCAGTGATCGTTCCGCTGATCGTTCCGGTGTCCTCGGCGTACGCGGGACTGCCGAGCGCGACGGCCGCGACGATCGCGGCGGTCATCGTTCCGAGCCCGTGCAGGAGTGATCTGCTCATGCTTCCCCAAGGGGTGAGAAAGGGACGGGTTCGGGGTGGGCAAATCGATGCCCGATGAGCTCCCCGTGGCGCTCACGATAGTGGACCCCTCCGACGATCTGGTGCCCCGAACGCACGCCCCGCGATGGAGCCGGGGTGGTCGCTTGAGCCGGTGGCGTGGCTGCCCGCAGGCCCCGCCGCGCCCCATCGGATAGTCGCTTTGCTCTCCCTCGGCGGGGCAGGGTATTCTCGTCCGGCGACGATCTCACCGATCGCCGTTGGAGGCTTCGCCTAGTCCGGTCTATGGCGCCGCACTGCTAATGCGGTTTGGGTTTAACGCCCATCCGGGGTTCAAATCC
>JABFYB010000597.1 GCA_013361475.1 Hamadaea sp. | reverse complement strand
GCCGTCGCGGTGATCCACATCCTGTTCCGTGTCGAAAAGGAGCCCGATTCTGACACGCATCAGGATGTGGATCATCAAGCTCAAGGGCGAGAACGCAGCACCTTCCACACCATGCGCGGCTTGAACAGCACGCTCGGCGGCAGCACCAGATGTTGTACGCGGTTGAACGTGACCCGGATATCGGGATCGCGCATCGCAGCGCGCAGCATTCGTCTCGAGTACCCGTTCAGCAGGTCGATGAGCGGCGGCTTGGGTCCGGTCGTCTCGGGGAAGGCGAAGTCGCCCCCGGCGGCGAACCGCCACGGCACGGCGAGGATCCCCGCTGCCCGCTTGTAGTACTCCCTGGCCAGTCCGGCCGAGACCGTCCCGTGCTTGTCCAGCACGGAGCCGAGTTCGGCGGCCTCCAGCGCGGCACAGGTCATGCCCTGTCCATAGATCGGATTGAAGCTGCACAACGCCTCGCCGAGGGTGACGTATCCGGCCGGGTGCCGGTCCAGCTTCTCGAAGTACCGGCGGCGGCTGGCCGGGAAGGTGTGCACGAACACCTCCGACAGCGGCTCCGCCCGGCCGACGAGGTCGGCGAAGGCCGGATGCGGCAACGCCTTCATGTGCTGGGCGAAGCCCGCCTCGTCCCGGGGGTACGCGCCGTGCCAGGCCCCGGCCATGACGAGCCACCGGTCGCCTTCGATCGGCAGCAGCAGCCCGGTGAGGTAGGCGTACGGGGGTGTCGGGAAGGCGAACACCGCCTCGCCGTCGGCGACGTCACCCGGCTTGCGGGGGTACACGCGGGTGGCGTACCCGACGCCGACCTTCACCTCGGCCGATTCCGGGGGCGGGAAGCCCAGCTCGCCGAGCCAGCGGTCGGACCGGGAACCCCGGCCGGAGCAGTCGGCCACCAGCGATGTCTCGAGAACCTCGCCGGTGTCCAGGCGTACGCCGTCGACCCGGCCGGAACCGGTCAGCCCGGACACCGCGACGCCGTCCCGGACCTCGACGTTGGGCCGCAGGCGTTCCCGCAGAGTGTGTTCCAGCAGCGGCCGGCTGAACGAGACCAGGCGCAGCCCGCTGTCGACCCGGGGCCACAGCTCGCCGAACCGGTGCACCCGCAGGTCGAGACCCGGGTCGAAGGGCACCGCCCCGGCTGCGACGAGGGCGTCGGCGAACCCGGGGAACAGTTCGGTCAGCGCCGCCTGCCCGGCCGCGAGCAGCACGTGCCCGTGGCCGCCCTGCGGGACGCCGCGCCGGGTCTGTGGTTCGTCCGGCAGGGTGTCGCGTTCGATCAAGGTGACCCGGCCGAACCGGCCGGCGAGCGCCTGGGCGGCGGCGAGGCCTGCCACCCCCGCTCCGATGACGACGGCGTGCTCCTCCGCGAACGACACGACCTCACCGTACCAGGGATCGACCGTCCGAGATGGACTGCGACTATCGTGAGGACATGGACCTGGTCGAGCGCGTACGCGCGCTGTTCATGGCGCTGCCGGAGGTGACCGAGCGGCCCAGTCACGGCGCGCCGACGTGGTTCGTACGCGACAAGAAGTCGATCGCGACGCTGTGGCCGGAGGGGCACCACGACGACGACTTCCCGCACCTGTGGGCGGCCGCGCCGCTGGGCGCCCAGCAGGAGCTGATCGCGATCGACCCGGACCGCTACTTCCGGCCGCCCTACGTCGGCCACCGCGGCTGGGTCGGCGTACGCCTCGACGGCGAGATCGCGTGGGACGAGCTGGCCGAGATCGCCGAGGACGCGTTCCGGGTGGTGGCGCCGAAGTCGCTCGTCGCGAAGCTAGACGCGCGCTGAGGCGAGGACGGCGTACGCCTCCTTGGGACGCCAGGTGCCGTCCGGAAGCGCGGCGACCACGCCGTAGCCGGCCGTGTCCAGGTTGTGCTCGGGCCGGTCGTCCCATGGGTAGAGGTAGCTCGCCCAGGTGAAGACGAAGGCGCCGTCGACCGGCTCCTCGCGGTAGATCGCCAGCAGCTCGGCCAGCTCGGTGGCCTGCTCGGTCTCGTCACGCACGATGCCGTCGGCGAGCCGGGCCGGCGTGGTGGACCGATCGAGCGCCGCCCAGCCCATGCCACCGCGATCCGCCGCGCCGCGATAGGTGCAGCAGCCGAACTCGGTCAGGATCACCGGCTTGCCGTGTCTGGTGCAGTCACGGAGCAGCTGCCGGTACTTCGTGCGGTTCTTCGCGCTGCGGTAGAGGTTGACGCCGACGAGGTCGAACGGGGTCCAGTCGACCCGCTCCCAGGAGCCGCTCGCGTACGTGACCGGACCACCGAACCGTTCGCGGATCACGGCGACGGCCTTCGCCAGGTACGCGTTGAGCCGCTTGTGCGGATCGCCGGTACGCAGCATGCCGAGCAGCAGCCGCACCGGTCGGGAGGCGAGGGTGATCCGGTCGAGTGTGGTGTCGCCGGGGAAGAACCCGTGCTGGAACAGGGTGGCCTCCAGCCCGGCCACGAAGACGACCTCGCCGGTGGCGCGCAGCTGTTCGGCCAGCTCGGCCGTCTCCGCCACGTACGCCAACGCCTCCGCCTCGCGCAGGTTGCCCCGCACCGGCGACAGGTAGACGGCCATGCCGAGCTCATGGGCGATCCGGGCGGCGGTGGCGAGCCGGTCGGGGTCCTCGCCGGAGATGCGGACCGCGTCGCAGCGCAGATCAGTGGCGATCGCGGTCAGTTCGCCACGGGCGGTCGCCTCGTCGAAGGCGGGCCGCGACAGCCGACCCGCGATCATCTCGGCTCCCACGTCGTAATTCATGCCCCGGATCCGCGTCACCGGTCCTCCAATCCGATACACCGTATCATTACGATACACTGTATCGCATGACTCTGGTGTGGGAGCGGCCGGTCGCCGAGCGCCGCCGCAGCGTTCCGCTCGACCGCGACCGGATCGTGGCGACCGCGGTCGCGCTCGCCGACCGCGACGGCATCGACGCCGTGACCCTGCGCCGGGTGGCCGCCGCCCTCGACGTGCTACCGATGCGGCTCTACACCTACCTGGCGACCAAGGACGACCTCTTGGACCTGCTGGCCGACTGGGCGTACGGGCTGGTCGAACTGCCCGGCCCCCGGACGGCGTGGCGGCCGGCGCTGCGGAAGGTCGCCCGGGAACTGCGCACGATCGCGGCCGGCCACCCCTGGGTGATCACGCTGCTCGGCACGCGCCCGCCGTACGGCCCCAACGGCCTGCGGCTCGTCGAACGGGTCTGGGCGACGCTCTACGACCGGGCCACCGACCCGGCGAGCGCGGCGGCGGCGTGCACCGCCTTCATCGGCTACGTCACCGGGGCACTGGCCCAGGAGGCGGGGGCACCCGACTCCCCCGAGGTTCAGCGGTACCTCGCCACGGCGGTGGGCGGTGGGGCGTACCCGACGCTCGCACGCGCCTTCGCCGACCTCGGCCCGGCGGACACCTTCGACGGCGGGCTCGACGTCGTCCTGGACGGCATCGCCGCCCGCCTCACGACCCGGCCTCGTTGATCATGGATTTTCCGGCCCTGACACGCCGTCGAGACCACAGTCAACTCCATGATCAACGGGGAGAAGCGGCGGGGGTGGTGGGGCGGGTGAAGAAGAGCGCGGCGAGTTCCGGGGCCAGCAGCAACGGCAGCACGAGGAAAGCGGCGTACTGGAGCGGCCAGGCGGCCAGCACCGCCACCGGGACACCCGCCACGGAACCACCCGGCCAGTTCGCGTACGCCCAATGGTGGTGCACGGCGTTCTGGACCTCCATGAGCACTCCCAGGACCGCCGACGCCCCGGCGATCGCGGCCGGCGGAGTCCAGTAGCCGCGCCGGATCGCGCCGAGCAACGACGGGCGGCCCCGCCGGGACAGCAGCGCCTCGGCCGTCGCCCACACGCCCCCGAAGGCGACCAGGGCGTACCAGAACGGGGGCGCGTGGCCGGCCGGGTGCTGGACGGCCAGCACATAACCTTGTGCGTACCAGTGGAGGTAGAGCAGGAGCGCCACGAGCAGTGCGGAGCCCCCGATGAGCAGCAGTGTCGCGGACCGCGGCGCGGCCACGGAGCGTGATGGGCGCGCGAACCGGTCGAGCACGGCCTTGACCGCCAGATAACTCTCCACGATGGACAGCCAGTAGAACGCGAAGCCGGGCACGACGATCAGCGCGTAGAGCCAGACCGTCCAGTAGGGATAGCTCCAGAGCCGGCCCAGCCACGCGGCCACGACCTCCATGACCAGCCCGGCCGCCGCTCCGGCCAGCAGGACGCGGGCGAAGCGGGCCGGATCGCCGACGGCGAGCGTCCACAGCGACGGCGCACCGAGCCGGCCGCAGATCCCCTCGCCCAGGAGGATGACCCCGGTCGTGAACAACGTCGCCGAGAAGCCCAGCACCACCACCGGGACGATCGGCAGTCCGAAGACGACGTCCGTGGGCTGGGTGTAGACGCGCGACGGGATCAGGAACTGGCCGCAGGAGGCGGTCAGGCAGCACAGGCCGGCCCAACTGGCGGCGGTCATACTCACCAGTCTGCTCCGGTTTGGGAGCGGTACCCCGCTCATCTCCTGCAACAGTTAAGTTGGAGCGCAGAACCAGTGGAGGTGACGATGCGTTACGAAATGGCGGAGAAGCTGGAGCAGCCCCGGCTCGATCAGGCCTGGAAGACGTACTCGGCCGCCTTCGACGAGCTCCGGGCGGCCACGGTCGAGCGAAACGTCCTGTACCGGCACGAGTTCGACGCCGTCATGCTGGACAAACGGATCGAAAAGCACTTCGCGGTCGATCCCGCCCACGACGAGGTCGTCGCGCTGGCGACGTTCACGAACGCGCTGGACGCGCTGACCTGGTTGTCCCCGGAGTACTTCGCCGCAAGATGGCCCGACCAGTTCGCCAAGAAGCAGATCTGGTACCTCGGCTTCTTCGCGATCCACCCCGACTACCGGCACAGCGGCATCTTCGAGCAGGTCATCTCGCAGATGTGGCGGCCGATCCAGGCCGCCGGCGGCGTCGCCGCCCTCGACATCTGCGGTGTCAACATCTCGCTCGGACTCGCCGGCGCCATCACCCGGACGCTCAAAGACCTCACGCCGGCGATGGTGACCGAGGAGATCGACGTGCAGACCTACTGGGCGTTCAGCCTCGACGCGCCGGCCTGAATCCGCACCGGCGGCGCGACCGACCAGCGGCGCGCGAAGTCCCCGGCGCTCACGGCGTGGCCCCAGAGCCAGCCCTGGCCGTAGCTGACGCCGATCCGGGACAGCAGGTCGCGCTGGGCTTCGTCCTGCACCCCTTCGGCCACCACGGTGAGCTGGAGGGCCTCGCTCATCGCGGCCACCGCCCGGACGATCGCCTCGTCCTCGGGGTTGTGCCCGAGCCCGACCACGAACGACTTGTCGATCTTCACCCCGGTGACGGGATAGTTCCGCAGATAGCCCAGGGCGGAAAAGCCGGTGCCGAAGTCGTCGACGACCAGGCTCACCCCCAGTTCGCGCAACGCGCGGAGGGTCTGGTCGACGGCGCCGGACGGCTCGATCATCACCGACTCGGTCAGCTCGATCGCCACCGCCGACGCGGGCAGGCCGTACTCCCGGAGCGCCGCGCCCACCTCCCCCGGCAGCCGGGCGTCGCGCAGCTGCCGCGGGGAGACGTTGATCGACAGCCAGAAGCTTTCGGCGACCACTCCCTCGGCCCGCCACTGCGCGAGCTGCCACAGCGACTCGTGCATCACCCAACGCCCGAGCTCGATGATCAGCCCCGACTCCTCGGCGACCGGAATGAAGGTGGCCGGCCCGATCAGGCCGCGCTCCGGATGGGTCCAGCGCAGCAGCGCCTCGGCGCCGACGATCTGGCCGCTCGGCATGTGCGCCACCGGCTGGAAGGCGAGGTGCAGCTGGCCCAGCGCCATCGCCTCCCGCAGCGCCAGGTCGATGTCGATCCGCTCGCGTACGCGGTCGCGCATGACCGGGTCGAAGATGACCCAGCCGTCGCGGCCGTTCGCCTTCGCCTGATACATCGCCGTGTCGGCGTCGCGTAGCAGATCCTCGGCGGTGACGGTCGCGGCGGCGTCGGCACCGGGCCGCTCCGCGGCGTCGTCTCCGGCGTTCTCGCCGGTCGGGGACGCGGTCTCCGCCCTCGTCGCGGCAGACCGGGTCGAGCTGGAGATGCCGATCGAGACGCTCACGACGACGTCGGCGGCCGGCATCCGCAAGGTCTGCCGCATCGTCTGCAGGATCACCTCGGCCAGTGTGAGGGCGTCCTCCCGGCTCGCCCGGTACGCCACCACGAACTCGTCGCCGCCGATCCGGGCGATCTGGGCCGCCGCCGGGGCACACGCCCGGAGCCGACCGGCGACCTCGGCGATGACCTGGTCGCCGGCCATGTGACCCCGGGAGTCGTTGACGTACTTGAAGCCGTCCAGATCCAGGAAGTAGACCCAGACCTCCTGACCCTCGATCGGGTGCGCCAGCAACTGGCGTACCTCGGTGAACCACAGCGACCGGTTCGCCAGGCCGGTCAGGGAGTCGTGGGTCGCCTGGTGCTCGTAGCGGTGCTGGGCTGCCGCGTACCCGCGTACGGCGGAGACCGCCCGCGCGAGCAGCAGCGCCACGATGGCCGCCCCGCCGACGGCCAGCAGGATCCGGTCGAACGCCGTCGGCTGCTCGATCAGGACACCGAGGACGAACGGGACGGCGAGCGCCGGAGCGATCAACAGCAGGCGGCGAGCCGACCACGCCTGGATCGGCAGACTGGCCTGCCGGCCGATGTCGGCCATCGAGGGGTGCAGCCCGGAAGCGCCGATGAGCGTGAAGCCCAGCAGGAACGGCAGGTCCAGCAGCGGCGAGCCGACCAACTCCCCCTCGGTGCCGATGATCGCGTACGCGACGTCGCCGGTCAGCAGCAACGCCATGCAACCCAGCAGCATGGTGAACGCCGGACCCCGCCGAGTCGCGAAGGCGAGATTGGCGACCAGCAGCACGAGGATTCCGTCGAGCAGCGGATAGACCCCGGCCAGCGCCGAGACGGCCGCCTCCCGCCCGCTGATCGAGGCCGCCGGCACGGCGAAGAACATGGTGAACATGATGGTCACGCCGACCCCGATGAGCAGGCCGTCGATGACCGCATGCCGCTTGTCGCCCACCCGGGCCCGCAGGAACCCGCCGAGCGCGAGGAACATGCACAGGTAGCCGGGAATGGTGAAACAGTCCGGCAGCACCCCACCGAGCCCGGAATGCTGGTCCAGCATGGTACGCAGCAGCGCCCCGGCCAGGAACAGGAAACAGGCGGCCGACAGCAGACGCCAAGGCCAGGACGGTCGCGGCCGGTAGCGGCGGATGCCGAGGACTATCGCGACACCGGCACCGAGGCCGACCGCACTGAACGCAAGCCCGCTGACGATCGGGTTCGGGACGAAGGCGTACAACGCCGCTGCGACGAGCCCGCCCGCCAGGAAAACCCTCCAGGCCTGCGTCGGAGACTTATGGGGCATGGGCACACCCCCCTGCTGGGATGCTCGCGGCGCGGCGGATGAGAAACGATATCAACGTCCGCCCAACGATAGCGAGGGTTCCAGCAGTCGACGCAAATACGACATTTCTCCCTCTCCTGCTCGGCCCC
>JABFYB010000706.1 GCA_013361475.1 Hamadaea sp. | reverse complement strand
TCGCCGCCGGACGGAGATCGATGCGCTGGTAAGCCGATTCAGGAGCGGGCCGCCGCCGGACTCCGCCGAGGTCCAGCGGCTCGGCGAACTGATCCGGAGCACGGAAGCGCCGGAACGGGTCCGCGAGATGATCGCCGACCGGGTCGCCGAGGGCATCCGAGCGCTGGACACCGCGCCGATCGCAGACGACGCCCGGACCGCGCTCACCTCGCTGGCCGGTGCGGCCGCCTGGCGGTCGTCGTGAGCGCCGGGCGGATGTCCGGCCCGACGGATCGGGTAGTAGTCGTGGGGGCCGGGCTCGGCGGGCTGGCCTGCGCCCTCCATCTGGCCGGCGCGGGCCGGCAGGTGACGGTCCTCGAGAAGGCCGACCGGCCCGGCGGACGGGCCGGGCGGCTGTCGGTGGCCGGGTTCGACTTCGACACCGGCCCCACGGTGCTCACCATGCCCGACCTGATCGCCGAGGCGCTGGCGGCAGTGGGGGAGGACCTGCCGCGCTGGCTCACCCTGACCCCGCTCGACCCGGCGTACCGGGCGTGGTTCGCCGACGGCTCGCGGCTCGACGTGATCGCCGACCCCGACCGGATGGCCGACGAGATCGCGCGGGTCTGCGGCGTACGCGAGGCCGACGGCTACCGCCGTTTCGCCGCGTACGCCCGGCGGTTGTGGGAACTGGAACGGGCCGACTTCATCGAGCGCAACTTCGACCGGCCGCGCGACCTGGTGACGCTCAACCTGCTCCGGTTGCTCGGGCACGGGGCGTTCGGCCGCCTCCAGCACCGCATCGACCGGTTCTTCCAGGACGACCGCACCCGGCGCGTCTTCTCCTTCCAGGCCATGTACGCCGGGCTGGCCCCGCAGGACGCCCGCGCGTTGTACGCCGTCATCGCGTACCTGGACACCGTCGCCGGGGTGTACTACCCGGCCGGGGGAATGCACGCCGTGCCGCTCGCGCTGGCCGGAGCGGCCGAGAAGCACGGCGTCGAGTTCCATTACGAGGCGGAGGCGACGAGCGTGGAGGTGCGCAACGGCCGGGCGGTCGCCGTGCGTACGGAGGACGGCCGCCGGTTCCCGGCCGACGCGGTGGTCCTCAATCCCGACACCGAGGCCGCCTTCGGCCTGCTGCCCGGCCGGGGACCTCGGCGGGCCCAGCGGTACTCGCCGTCGTGCGTCGTGCTGCACATCGGCTCCCAGCGGGCGTACCCGGAGACCGCCCACCACAACATCCACTTCGGACAGGCGTGGCGGCGTACCTTCGCCGAGGTGATTCGCCGGGGCGAGCTGATGAGCGACCCGTCGCTGCTGGTCACCAACCCGACCCGGACCGATCCGACGGCGGCGCCCGCCGGGCGCGAGGCCTATTACGTGCTGGCCCCGGCGCCCAACCTGACGACCGCTCCGATCGACTGGCGGGGCGGCCTGGCCGACCGGTACGCCGACGAGCTGATCGGCGTTCTCGAAGCGCGCGGGTACGCCGGATTCGGTGACGCGGTGGTGACCCGGCACGTCGTGACCCCCGCCGACTGGGCGGCCGACGGACTGGCCGCCGGAACCCCGTTCGCCGCCGCGCATACGCTGCGCCAGACCGGCCCGTTCCGATCGCCGAACCGGCATCCCGGTCTGGCCAATGTGGTGTTCGCCGGGTCGGGGACGACTCCGGGCGTCGGCGTGCCGATGGTGCTGATCTCCGGCAAGCTCGCCGCCCAGCGGATCGTCGGGGTCGATCGGCGGGGTCAGCCCGGGTGATCGGCCCGTTCGGCGGTACTGGCGATGTTGCGGGCCATCCCGCCGAAGATGACCGTGTGGAAGGGCGAGATCGCCCGCCAGTAGAGATGCCCGGACAGCCCGCGGGGGAGGAAGATCGCCCGTTGCCGGTAGACGCTGTCCGGGCCGGTGTCGTCGACGGCCATCTCCAGCCAGGCTCGGCCGGGCAGCAGCATCTCGGCGCGCAACCGCAGCAGCCGACCCGGTTCGATCTCCTCCACTCGCCAGAAGTCCAGCGCCTCGCCGACGTACAGCTCGGCCGGATCACGCCGTCCCCGGCGCAGCCCGACGCCGCCGAGCGCTCGGTCGAGCCAGCCCCGGACCGACCAGGCCAGCGGGAACGAGTACCAGCCGGTTTCGCCGCCGATGCCGGTGACCACCCGCCACAGCGCGGTCGACGACGCGTGCACCGGACGTTCGCGGCGGTCGACGTACGCCGTCCCGCCGGACCAGTCCGGGTCGGTGGGCAGGGGTTCGGCGGGAGCGCGCGTCCACTCGGCGGTCGACCAGCGGGTCTCCACGTCGGCGTCGCGTACCTTCGACAGGGCCAGCCGAACCGCCTCGTCGAACCCCTTCAGCCCGCCGGGCGGGTCGGGCACGTAGCCGGCGATGTCGTGCTCACGGCAGACGGCCTCGTGGATCAGGCTCTCCACCAGCGGCTTGGCGATCGCCCCCGGCACCGGGGTCACCAGACCCACCCATTGCGAGCTGAGCCAGGGCGACAGCGTACGCACCGGCAGGATGAGGCGCGGCGGCAGTTTTGCGACGCGGGCGTACCGGCGCATCATCTGGGCGTAGGTGAGCACGTCCGGCCCGCCGATGTCGAAAGACCGGCTGACCTCGTCAGGGACGGTCGCCCAGCCGATCAGATAGTGCAGCACGTCGCGGACGGCGATCGGCTGCAGCCGGTTGCCGACCCAGCGCGGCGTCACCATCACCGGCAGCCGCTCGGTCAGGTAACGCAGCATCTCGAAGGAGGCGGAGCCGGAACCGAGGATGACCGCGGCACGCAGCACCACAGTCGGCACACCGGTCGAGCCCAGTACCGTGGCGACCTCCGACCGGGACCGCAGGTGTGCCGAGGCGTCCTCGTCGCCGGTGATCTCGGGACCGCCGAGATACACGATCCGGCGTACGCCCGCCGCCGCGGCCGCCTCGGCGAAGGCCCGTGCGGCCCGGCGGTCGCGGTCCTCGAAGTCCCGGGTGCCGAGCGAGTGCACGAGGTAGTACGCGATGTCGACGCCGTCGAAGACTTCGGTCAGCGAGCCGTCGCCGAGGAGGTCGCCCTCGACGACCTCGGCGTGGCGCGCCCAGGGGACGTCGCGCAGGCGGGCGCCGGACCGCGTGAGGCACCGGACCTCGTGGCCGGCCTCCAGGAGCCTCGGTGCCAGCCGGCCGCCGATGTAGCCGGTGGCCCCGGTGACCAGGCATCGCATACCTTCGACGATACCAGTTGCATCGAAGTGTGCATCGTAAAATGGGGACCCTGGCCTGCGTCACGAGCGGCCGGACGGCAACTAGGCTTCTCGTGCGCGAGTGCCCGATTCGGCGGAAGGGAAACGACGATGGCGGAGGAGGCGTTGACGGCGAGCGAAGCCGCCCGGCTCGTCGGCGTCGCCGTCACGACTCTGCGGACCTGGGACCGCCGCTACGGGCTCGGGCCGCTCGGGCACGACGCCGGCAAGCATCGGCGCTACGGACCCGAGGACCTCCGGCGGCTTGCCGAGATGCAGCGCCTCGTCGGGCAGGGGGTGCCACCGGCGCGGGCCGCCGCCTGGGTGCTCGGCCGGACCATCCCGGCCGCCCGGCGTGACGGAGGTGGGTACGCGGTCGCGGTCGGCTCGGCCGGTCCGGCCGTCCGGGGGCTGACCCGGGCCGCACTGCGGCTCGACAGCGCGGAGCTGCGGCAGGTCATCGCCGAGACGCTGAACCGGGACGGGGTCGTCACGGCGTGGACGGACTTGCTCGCTCCCGCCCTGATCCACATCGGACGTAAGCACGCCGCGACCGAGGCACTGGTCGAGGTCGAGCACTTGATGTCGCGCGAGGTGTCCGTCGGGCTGGCCCGGGTCGAGCGGCCGGTCGGGGCGGCGCGCGTACTGCTCGCGTGCACCGACGAGGAACAGCACAGTCTGGCGCTGGAAGCCCTGGCGGCGGCGCTCGCCGAGGCGGGTGTGCCGAGCCGGCTGCTCGGCGCTCGGGTTCCGCCGTCGGCACTACGCGAGGCGTTGCGCCGAGCCGGTCCGGACATCGTGGTCCTCTGGTCGCAGACGGCGGCCACTGCCCACTTAGGACAACTGGCCGACGCCCTGGACGCCCGCCCGGCGCCAAAACTGGTGCTCGCCGCCGGGCCGGGCTGGGCCGAGACGCAGCTGCCCGAGACGGTTCAGCGTCCCGACAGCCTGGCTGAGGCGGTCGACCTGGTGACCGGCCGTCACCCGACGGCCGCGTCACCGAGCGGCGTACGCCGATAGCGGATCTCGTGCCGGTGCCGTTCGCCGGTGACGAATCCGGCGTCGCGTAACACGGCCAGATGCTCGGAGACCGTCCCGGCGGCCAGTGCGTGCCGGTGGGCCAGGACGGTGGTGCTCGCCGGGGCGCCGAGGTCGGCCAGCAGAGCGGCGCGGGTCTTGCCCATGAGCCGGCCGAGCGCCGCCTGCCGATCCGTGGCGAGCGGCTGCCACAGGCCGCCGAGTCCCCGGGCCGGGTAGATGACGGTGGGCTGCCACGGCGGGTCGACGATGGCGACGACCTGGTCCCACTTGAACGCGCTCGGCACCAGGATCAGGCCCTCGCCCTGGAGGTCCCGGTGGTCGTCGTCGCCGTACTCCCGGGTCAGGACGCCGTTGCCCCAGCGCAGCCGGGGATGCAGCTCGGCGAACAGCCGGTCGAGGCCGCCTTCGGCCAGCCGCCGGGTCTGGAAGCTCACGTCGGCGTCGAGCAGTCCGCGTACCTGCGGCCACACTGGCTCGACGAGCATTTCCCAGGCCTGCCGGACCAGCTCGACCAGCATCGGCAGGACGCGCGCCGGGTCGTCCAGCAGCAGCCGTCCGGTCGGCGACTCCGCCGCGCCCGGGGTGTCCGCCAGCGACCTCCGCAGCTCTCGGCGTATCTGCTGATGATCAGTGGCGGCCACGGCCTGCAGCTCGTCGGCGAACCTGGCCTGCGGGCCGATCGGTGGCGGCGAGAGGAAGTCGGGCGTGTAGCCGCGGCGGGGCAGGAGCAGCAGGAGTGGGCGCAGGTCGAGGCCCTGCTTGTCGACGGTCGCGAGCCAGCGGCGATGCGGACCGGGGTCTTCGCGCGAGGAGAGCAGGCGGACCGCGGAGACCGTCTCGAACATCGGCGAGACGGCGAACCGGCAGCGCAGCAGGTCGTCCGGGCTGAACCGGAAGGTGACCGCCACCCTGACCTCCCCGAGACATTCGGCACTCGCCGAATCACTAGCGCCGACTCTAGCCCGCCCCGCACAGTGATCACCGCACGGACGACAGCGAGGAGAACGACATGGACCGGGACTGGGAACAGCGCAGCGACGCCCTCTGGGCGGACTTCAACGCCGCGCCGGACACGTGGGACGAGGAGGAGTTCCGCGCCCGCGTCGGCGACCTGGCCGACGAGCTGGGACCCGGCCACCCGGTCGCGGCCTTCGAACGGGCCTGCGCGTGGGACTCGACGGGGCACTCCGACCGGGCCGTTCCGCTGTACCGCGAGGCGCTGGAGCTGGGGATCGACGGCATTCGGCGGCGGCGCTCGGTGATCCAGATGTCGAGCTCGCTGCGCAACATGGGACAGGCCGACGAGAGCGTCCGGCTGCTGACCGACGAGCGTGCGCGGGGCTCCGACGAGCTGGACGACGCGGTCGTCGCGACGCTCGCGCTGGCGCTCACCAGCGTCGGCCGGGAGCGCGAAGCGGTGTCGCTCGCGGTCGGAGCGCTCGCCAAGCACCTGCCGCGCTATCAACGGTCCATGGCGAATTACGCCCGGCTGCTGGTCGAGCCGGACGAGGACTGACCTACAGCCAGCCGCGGCCTTCGTTGCCGCGCAGGCTGCTGCTCCACAGGCGATCCTCCCGGCCGCCGCCCGCCCGCGCGGCGGCGTCGGCCGGGACCCGCTTGCCGTTGATCCGGGCCAGCGGCAGCGGCCCCTGCCCACCTCGGCCGTCGCCGGCGAGGATCAGGACGATCGGCAACCCGGAGCCGTCGGGGTCGACGCCGATGATGCGGCCGTACGCCTCGGCGCCGTGGTCGGCGAGCGCGACTTCGTCGCCGACGAACAGCCAGGTGCCGTCGAGGTCCCACGAGGGGACCGGAGGTCCGTCGTTCTCGGGCATCACAGCGCTCCCGTCAGAGTCCCCGCGCCGATGTAAATCACCGACTGTCGCGCTTTACTGACTGTAAGTAGACCATTGACGGACGGCTGTGGATAGCATCGCGACAGTGAATTGTGGTGCGTACGGCCCCGTGCGCGCCGGATCAGGGCTCCGGGTCGAACCTTGACCCAAGATTTGACCGAGAACCCTGATCCAGCGGCAAAGCGGCCGGTCAGGCCGGGTCGGCCGTGGTCGCCGGGCGGATCTCCATGTCGGAGGATGCTGCCAGATCTTGACGGAACCGCCCACAAGCCGAGAGATATTTCCGTACGGTGATGCAATGACAGAAATGTCCTCTAGCAAGCGAGCCTGGTCGGAAGGCGGCATGGTGTTCGCCGCCTGCATGATGGTTCTGCTGGGCGTCATGCAGTTCTTCCAGGGCCTCGCCGCGGTCATCAAGGACTCGTTCTACGTGGTCGCGCCGAACTACGTGTACGAGCTGGACACCACGGCCTGGGGCTGGATCCACCTGATCATGGGCGCTCTCGTCGCGATCACCGGTTTCTTCCTGTTCACCGGGGCCGACTGGGCGCGCGGCGTCGGCATCGCCCTCGCGGTGCTCTCCGCGATCTCGCAGTTCTTCTTCCTGCCGTACTACCCGATCTGGGCGCTGGTCATCATCGCGCTGGACGTCTTCGTGATCTGGGCGCTGACCGTCGCACCGCGGCCGACCGTCTGAGACGGATGGACCTGGTCGCCCGGATCTTCGAGTACATCGGCGTCGGCGTCCTCTGCGCCGGTCTGCTGTGGTCGGTCGTCGTCGCGGCGGGCGCCTGGCGGCGCGAGGGCGGGGCGGCGGCGTACCAGAAGGTGCGGGCGACCTTCGGCGGCGTCCTGCTGCTCGGCTTGGAGATCCTGGTCGCCGCCGACCTGATCCGCACCGTCGCCGTGTCGCCGACGTTGGAGAACGTCGCCGTGCTCGGCGTCATCGTGCTGATCCGGACCTTCCTCAGCTTCTCGCTGCAGATCGAGATCGACGGCCGGGTGCCCTGGCGACGCTCCGCCGACCGCACCGACGTCAGGCTGTGAGGACCGAGTCCAGCCACGGCCGCAGCACCGGCAGCACGGCGGCGGCCTGCATCGCGCCGGTGTGGTCGAGCCCGTCGAGGACGCGGACGGCCCAGCCGGCCGCCTCCAGGTCGTCGCGCCGCCGCAGGAGCGGTCCCGCGATGTCCACGGTCACGTCGCCCCACTTCGGCCCGTACGCGATGACGTCGGCCGAGCCGGCGAAGCAGAGCCGAGGCACCGACAACGAGACTGCGGCGTCCGAGAAGGACTGCAGCGCCTCGTAGAGCACGACGAATTGGCCGGTCTGCTCCGGCGAGAGGGTCATCTCCGCCGAGTCCCAGACCGAGTCGGCCGGACCTGTCCACGACGACGGGTCGACCGCGAGGTCGTGGGTCGCCTTCGTCACGGTCAGCATCGGCGCGTACGGGCCGTCGAGGGGTGGGAAACCGCCCATGACCAGGGTGGTCAGCCGGTCGGTCCGCAGGGCGAGCTGGAGCCCGGCGAGGGCGAGCCAGGAGTAGCCGTAGTAGGCGAACCGGTCCACCCCGGCGGCGTCGGCCACGTCGAGAAGGTCCTGCGCGAGCCGGTCCGGAGTCAGCTCGGTGGGGTGCGCGAGCCGGTGGCCCTCGTAGTCGAAGGCGACGACGCGGTAGGCGTCGGCGAGCCCGTCGATGAGGTCGCGGCCGTTGGCCGGGTTGACGCCCCAGGCTCGCATCTCGTCCGCCTTGGCTCCCTCGATCGGCTGCGGGTTGACCGGCAGCAGGACGGCGGGGCCGGTTCCGTGCACCTCGTACGCGACCATGACAAGATCTCCTTATCCTGTAAGCTGTTCCAGATTAGTTTACGGCGTAAGGAGATGCAAGTGGGCGTCTACGCAGGTCAGGGCGATCCGGCCTGGTCGATCTCCGCGCTGTGGCGGGACCGGCCGGCTCCGCGTACGCAGCCGGGGCCGAAACGCGCCTTGAGCCTGGCGGAGATCGTCCGGGTCGCGACCGAGATCGCCGACCGGGACGGGCTGGCCGGGCTGTCGATGCGGGCGGTCGGCGAACGCCTCGGCCGGACGGCGATGTCGCTCTACACCTATGTCCCCGGCAAGAACGAACTCGTCGACGTGATGTACGACGGGGCGCACGCGGAGCTGCCGGTCGCGTACGACCTGGCGGACGGCTGGCGGACCGCGATCACGGCCTGGGCCGGTGACCTGCTGGAGTTCCATCTGCGGCATCCGTGGACGGTGGAGGTCTCGTTCGCCCGGCCGGTCCTCGGCCCGCACGAGCAGGTGGTGCTGGAGAACCTGGCTGGCCTTCTGCGCGCGACCGGGTTGCCCGCCGACCGGGTCCGCCCGCTGGTGACCGCACTCTTCCACCTCGTCCGGGGCAGTGCCCAGACGATCACGGAGGCGCGCAAGGCGGCCGAGATCACCGGTACGCCCGACGAGCAGTGGTGGTCGGCGCGCAGCGCCCGGCTCATCGAGGAGGTGCCCGACTTCGCCGGGCGGTTCCCCGAGTCGGTCTGGCTCAGCACCCGGGAAGCCACCGGCGACCCCCAGCCCTACTCTCTGGAGGCGACCGCCCGGGAAGCCTTCGCGGGCGGGCTCGACCTGCTGCTCAACGGCCTTTCTGCCGCGATCGGAGCCGATCATCCGTCAGACTCGGGAGCATGTTCACCCGGCTGATGGAGTACTGGACGCTCGTCATGCCCCCGCTGGCGATCGTCGTCCTGGCGGGGGTGTGGCACCGCGACCTGCCGGCGTTCGCCGTCGCCCTGGCCGCGCTGGTGCTGGCCGGAGCCGTGCTGGCCGCGGTGCACCACGCCGAGGTGATCGCGCACCGGGTGGGCGAGCCGTTCGGGTCGCTCGTCCTGGCCGTGGCGGTGACGATCATCGAGGTCGGGCTGATCGTGTCCCTGATGATCGGGGGCGGCGAGAAGAACGCCGCGTTGGCCCGCGACACCGTGTTCGCCGCGGTGATGATCACCTGCAACGGCATCTTCGGGCTGTGCCTGCTCGTCGGGGCGCTGCGGCGGCGGGTCGCGGTCTTCAACCCCGAGGGCACCGGCGCCGCCCTGGCCAGCGTCGCGACCGTCGCCACCCTGAGCCTGGTCGAGCCGACCTTCACCACCAGCGCTCCCGGCCCGCAGTTCTCGACGCCGCAGCTCGTCTTCGCCGCGGTGTCGGCCCTCCTCCTGTACGCCCTGTTCGTCACGACGCAGACGGTCCGGCACCGGGACTACTTTCTGCCGATCACCTCCAAGGGAGAGGTCATCGACGAGGAGACGCACGCCGATCCGCCGTCGGTCCGGCAGACCTGGCTGAGCCTCGGTCTGCTGCTGGTCGCCCTGGTGGCCGTGGTCGGCCTGGCGAAGTCCATCTCGCCCGCGATCGAATCCGGCGTCGCCGAGGCCGGCCTGCCCGCCTCTGTGGTGGGCGTCGTCATCGCCATGCTCGTCCTGCTGCCCGAAAGCATCGCCGCCGTCCGGGCGGCCCGGCGGGATCGCGTACAGACCAGCCTCAACCTGGCCCTCGGCTCGGCGATGGCCAGCATCGGGCTGACCATCCCGGCGGTCGCGGTGGCGTCGTTCTGGCTGAACGACCGGCTGGTGCTCGGGCTCGGCTCGACGCACATCGTGCTGCTCGCCTTGACCGTCGTCGTCGGAACGCTAACCGTCATCCCCGGCCGGGCGACTCCGCTGCAGGGCGGCGTGCACCTGTCGATTCTGGCCGCGTACCTGGTCCTGGCGGTATCGCCCTGACTCGCGGCCCGTACGAGGACTGCTCGGCCATCACGACGCTGCCGACGTCGACGGCGCTCAACTACCACTGCTTCGTCACGAACAGCTACGGCAACACGTGGACCCACGTCAAGGTGAAGGGCCGGGACCTCTCCGGCTGGATCTGGGACAACCACCTGAAGAACAACGGCAGCCCCTACCGCTGCTAGTCCTGCCCGCCGGAAGCGCGGACGGGCGAATCCCGCCCGCGCTTTCGCCCGGCAGGTGGGCGATCGCGCCGAACGCGGCCACAATCGAGGGAACTGATCGCTAAGGAGCTGCCCTCATGACCGCAGGCGAAGCCGCCGTCGAGCCCCGCCGGTCCTCGCGCGCCCTCTTCTTCGTATCGGCGCTGGTCGTCGTGCTGGCGCTGTTGTTCGGCGTACCGTGGTGGACCCTGGTCGCGGTGCCCGGCTGGCCGCTGCCGGTCGAGGTGCTCGGCAGCGTCGTCTTCGTCGTCGCACTCGCGGCGTTCCCCGGCTTCATGTTCCTCGGGCACGGCCGGGGTCGCGACTGGGCCGCGCGCGCCGGCGACGTCATGCTCGGCGTGATCTGGGTGCTCTTCACCTGGTCCGTCCTCGGGACGCTGCTGCGCGGGGCGCTCGCGCTCGGTGGGATCGACGGCCAGGTGGGCGCGCGGCTGGCGGCCGGGTCGGTCGCGGCCGTCTCGCTCCTGCTCCTCCTCTACGGGTACGCCGAAGCGATGCGGGTGCCCCGGGTGCGCCGCGTCGACGTGACGATCCCGCGGCTGGGCGCCGGTTTCGACGGGACCCGGGTCGTCTTGATCACCGACACCCATTACGGCCCGATCAACCGGGCGCGTTGGTCGGCCAAGGTCACCGACGCCGTCAACGCGCTGGAGCCGGACGTCGTCTGCCACACCGGCGACATCGCCGACGGCACCGCCGAGGCGCGGCG
The DNA here is from genome assembly GCA_013361475.1 of Hamadaea sp. GTDB lineage: Bacteria > Actinomycetota > Actinomycetes > Mycobacteriales > Micromonosporaceae > Hamadaea. Next base: position 16,816 of record JABFYB010000706.1, on the reverse strand, counting down.
GGAGCAGTCTGAACCGCTGGGACGGATTCGCGCCGCGCTCGCCCGTACCTACGTCACCGGCAACCACGAGTACTACAGCCAGGCCCAAGGCTGGGTCGAGCGGATGCGGGAGCTGGGCTGGGAGGCGCTGCGCAACCGGCACGTCGTCGTCGAACGGGGCGGCGACCGGCTCGTCGTCGCGGGCGTGGACGACGTCACCGCCGCGGGCTCCGGGCTGCCCGGCCATGGCGAAGACCTCGGCGCCGCGCTGACCGGGGCCGACCCGGAGCTGCCGGTGCTGCTGCTCGCGCACCAGCCCAAGCAGATCCGGCACGCCGTCGAGCACGGCGTCGATCTGCAGCTGTCGGGCCACACCCACGGTGGCCAGATCTGGCCGTTCCACTATCTCGTCCGCGTCGACCAGCCCGCGGTCGCCGGGCTGAGCCGGCACGGCGAGCGTACGCAGCTCTACACCAGCCGGGGCACCGGCTTCTGGGGGCCGCCGTTCCGGGTGTTCGCGCCGAGCGAGATCACTTTGCTCACCCTTCGTTCGGGGAACTAGGGCCGAGCAGGTCCCACTTGTTCCCGGCGATGTCGCGGAACACCGCGATGCGCCCGTACGCCTCGTCGCGTGGCTGCGTCAGGAACTCGACCCCGGCGGCCGTCATGCGGGCGTACGCCGAGTCGAAGTCGTCGACGCGCAGGAAGAACCCCACGCGCCCGGCGACCTGATCGCCCACGGCGGCGGACTGCCGTTCGCCGTCGGCCTGGGCGAGCAGGATACCCGTACGCGCGCCCGGCGGGCGTACCACGACCCAGCGCTTCGGCCGACCGTCGTTTGTGGTCGACGGGACGTCTTCGACCAGGTCGAAACCGAGGACGTCCACGAAGAATCGGATGGCCGCGTCGTACTCCGCGACGATGATCGTGATCAACTCGACATGCATCGTGACAGCATAGAAACCGAGTTGCCGATGGTCGTTAGAGTGCACCGCATGTCAACACCCACCATCGAGGTCAGCGACCTGCGAAAGGCGTACGGCGAGGTGAAGGCCGTCGACGGGGTCTCGTTCGAGGTCCGGTCCGGCGAGTTCTTCGGCATCCTCGGCCCGAACGGCGCTGGCAAGACCACCACTCTGGAGATGATCGAGGGTCTCCGGGAGCCGGACTCCGGCCGGATCGCCGTCCTCGGCGAGAGCCCGTGGCCGCGCAATCCGAAGCTGTTGCCGCGCATCGGCGTCCAGCTGCAGGCGAGCGCGTTCTTCGAGCGGCTCACCGCGCGCGAGCAGATCCGGACCTTCGCCTCGCTGTACGGCGTATCGGCGAAGCAGGCCGACGAGTGGCTGGCGATCGTGGGTCTGGAGGACATGGGCGATCTGCGGCACGAGAAGTTGTCGGGCGGGCAGCAGCAGCGGCTGTCGATCGCCTGCGCGCTGGCCCATGGTCCGGACGTGGTGTTCCTCGACGAGCCGACGTCGGGCCTGGATCCGCAGGCGCGCCGCAATCTGTGGGACGTCCTGCGCGACATCAATCAGCAGGGCCGCACGGTCGTGCTGACGACGCACTATCTGGACGAGGCCGAGTCGCTCTGCGACCGGGTCGCCATCATGGACCACGGCCAGATCCTCCAATCAGGCCCGCCCGCGGTGCTGGTACGCGAACTGGACGCGCCGACCCGGATCGCGATCGAGAGCGGCACGATCTCCCTGGCCGACGCCCAGGCGCTGGCGAACGGCGCCGACCTGGACGACGACGGCGTCTCGCTGACCTTCGCCACCCGGCAGCCGGCCCCGATCCTCGCGGCGCTCGCCGAGCGCGACGCCCTCCGCGGGCTTTCGGTACGCGGCGCGACCCTCGAAGACGTCTTCCTCAACCTGACCGGACGGGAGTACCGCGCGTGACCAGTTTCGTCAGCCTGTCCAAGGCGATGGCGCTCGGCTTCGTGCGCGACAAGACCGCCACCTTCTTCACCATCCTGTTCCCGCTGATGTTCCTCATCGTCTTCGGCGCGCTGTTCAAGGACGCCGGGACGTCGAAGACCGATGTGCTCCAGGTCGGCTCGGTCGCGGTGCTGGATCAGATCCCGGCCGAGGGTCGTGCCGACCTGGATCAAGTTCTCAAGATCACGAAGACCGACGACCTGGCCGCCGCGCTGGAGGAGGTTCGCGCCGGCGACTCCGACGCCGCCATCGAGCAGCAGGGCGGGAAGGTCGTCGTGCACTACTCGGCGGCCGACCAGGTCAAGGCGGCGACCGTACGCGGGATCATGGAGAGCATCGTCCAGCAGGGCAACCTGACCATGGCCGGGGTCACGACGCCCCCGCTGTCCTTGTCGGCCGAGCCGGTCGAGGACAAGTCGATGAAGACGATCCAGTACATGACGCCGGGCCTGCTCGGCTGGGCGATCGCCAGCGGCGCGACCTTCGGGGCGGCCTTGACGCTGGTGTCCTGGCGGCAGAAGAAGATCCTGCGGCGGCTGCGCCTCTCGCCGGTCTCGGTCGGCTCCATCGTGACCGCCCGGGTCGGCGTCAGCATCGGCATCGCGCTGCTGCAGTCGGCGATCTTCATCGGGGTCGCCCTGCTACCGGCCTTCGGCTTACAACTGTCGTCCTACTGGTGGGCGTTCATTCCCATCATGATCGCGGGCACCCTGGCCTTCCTCTCGATCGGCCTGCTCGCCGGAGCGGTGTCCAAGACGCCCGAGGCGGCCAGCGCCATCGCCAACCTGATCGTGCTGCCGATGGCGTTCCTGTCGGGCTCGTTCTTCCCCCTCGACAGCGCGCCCGGCTGGCTGAAGACGGTGTCGAACTTCCTGCCGCTCAAGCACCTGGTCACCTCGATGCAGGACGTGATGGTCCGGGGCCAGTCGCCCTCGGTGACGCTGCCCGCGATCGGCATCCTGCTCGGCTTCACCGTGGTGGTGACCGGCGCGGCCGCCCTGCTCTTCAAGTGGGACGACGTCTAGTGGGACGATGTCTGACGTGCTGACGTACTACGACGACCAGTCCGGTGAGCGGATCTCGCTGTCGGCCGCCGACCTCGGGGTCTGGGCCGCGCGTACGGCGGATCTGCTCACCGGCGAGTGCCGGCTGCGTAAGGGCGATCGGGCGGGCGTACTGCTCCCGCCGCACTGGCTGACCGCCGTCGTGCTGCTCGGAACCTGGTCGGCCGGGATCAGCGTGGACTATCGCGGATACGCGACCGCCGGGCTCGGTGAGCCCGGCGGCCCCTATGACGTCGTGTTCGCCTCGCCGGACCGCATCCGCAGCATCCTCGAGGACGTGCCCGAGGCGAACTGGCGCTTCGCCGTCGGCGACATCGGCGAAGCGGTGCCGGAGGGCTACCTCGACTTCGTCGCGCTGGCCGAGCAGCGCGACGCGGTGACGCCGGCCTATCAGGAGATCCTCGGCAGCGACGCCGCGAGCGTCGACGGGACGACCTACGGGGCCTGGGAGGAACTGGCCCGGGGCACGGCGGAGGCGATGGGCGTCCGGCCGGGCGACCGGGTGCTGATCGACGCGGCCGAGCACGACCATCCGGTGAAGTGGCTACTGGCCCCGATGACGGTCGGCGCGTCCGTCGTCCTGTGTGCGAACCTCGACCCGGCCCTGGTCGCGAGCCGGGTCGAGGCCGAGGGGATCACCCGGGTGCTCGGTAGCGCACCGGCGACGTCCCGTCTCTGATCAGCTCGCGCGGCGTACCGGTGCCGTCGGCGGGGACGGCGAAGATCGCGCCGCCGCGGGCGTACGCCACCGTCGCGGGATCGAGCCAGACCGCCTGGTCGTCCACGCCGTGCGGCTCGGCCAGGGTCACCGTCCGCAGGCTGCTCAGCTCCATGACCGCCAGCCGCCAAGGTGCTCCGGAGGCGGCGTCGTCGCGTCGCTTGTAGACGATCCGGGTGCCGTCCGGCGACAGCGACGGGCATTCGACGCCGGTGGTCAGGGTATGCGCCTCCCATTTCGCGTAGTCACCGCGGACGAGATATGTCCGGCCGCGGGTCGACGCCGTCGCGTAGAAGGTCGTGTCGTCGTCGGCGAACGTGACGCCCCAGTAGTTCACGTCGGGGGAGTGGTACCGCCGTCCATCGATGAACAGATGGATGTTCTCCATGTTCACGACGGCGTACCCGGTGCGGGTGTCCAGGATGCCGGTCCAGGTGGAGAAGCCGCTCGCCCGGTAGGAGTCGCCGGTCACGAACACGGTCCACGAGATCATCCGGCCGCTACGAGACACCTGGGCCCGGCTCGGGATCCCGGCCAGGTGGATCCGCCGGGTCTCGTGCAGGTCGCGGTCGAGGATCAGCGCGGTCGTCGTCGGCAGGCCCGCCCCGGCGTCCCCGGTCAGGCAGATCGCGCTGGTCGCGGCGGCCGCGAAGCGGTCGCAGCGCAGGCCGAGCGGCTCGCGGTCGGCGCTCGGGTCGGTTGTGCGTACCGAGGCGACTTGGCCGGCGGAGTCGCGGAAGTAGATCCGGTCCTCGGCCAGCGCCACCGGAGTGGTCGCGGGGGCGGCGGGCTGCCGGACGCTCACGGCGTAAGCGGTCGCCGCGCCCGCGAGCACCAGCGCGACCGCTACTGTCAGCCAGGCCCGCCTCATCGCAACACCCGGGCCGCGCCCGCGATCGCGGCGGTCAGACCGATCGCCATCACCAGGAGCGCGGTCCGCTCACCCCACGCGGTCCACAACGCGCCGACCGCGAGCGAGGAGACGAACCGCGCGGCTGCCTGCGCCGTCTGGATCACCGCCAATCCAGTGGTACGCCCATCGGCGGGCAACCGCGGCGCCGCCAGCGCCATGAGCACGCCGTCGGTGGCGGCGTAGAAGAGCCCGTGGAGGGCCAGCACACCGACGAGCGCGGCCGCTGCTTTCGGCGTACCAGCCAGGAGAAGCGTGGCCGCGACCAGGGCGAGATGCCCACCGAGCAGGACCCGGACGCGGCGGGTGTCGGCCAGGCGGCCGAGCGGCACCGCGAACAGCAGGTAGACCGCGGCCGTGCCGAGGGGCAGCAGCGGGAAGTACCGGATCGGCACCGCGCCGGAGCGTTGCAGCATCAGGTAGACGAAGAAGTCGCTGACCGTGAAGAGCCCGAGCCCGGCGGCGGCCAGGCAGACCCGCCGCAGCGACCGGTCCCGCAAGACCGCCCACATCGGCCGCGGCGCGTCCATCCGCTGTGGACTGTCGCGCACATGCAGGAGCAGTACGCCGACGCCGAACACGGCGACGCAGAAGCTCACCCCGAACACCGCCCGATACGAGCCGCCGGTCGCGGCCAGGACGGCGAGCGCGGCCAGCGGACCGAGCAGCGCGCCCAGCGTGTCCATCGCCCGATGGACGCCGAACGCCGTCCCCTGCCGTTCCGGTGGCACCGCTCCGGCGATCATGGCGTCCCGGGGTGCGGTACGCAGGCCCTTGCCGGTGCGATCCGCGACGATCGCCGCAGCCAGCGGCCCGACCGCCGCCCCCGCGACCAGTACGCCGACCTTCGCGACGGCGGAGAGCGCGTAGCCGAAGACGGCCACCGGCTTGGCCCGCCACCGGTCGGAGATCCGGCCGCCGATCGGCCGGAGCACCGCCGTGACGCCGAAGGACAGCGCGTCGGCCAGACCGAGCTGCAGCGGGGTGAGACCGAGCGTGAATGCGAGATAGAGCGGCAGCACCGCGGTCACCATCTCCGACGAGACGTCGGTGACGAGACTGACCGCGCCGAGGGCGACCACGGTGGCCGGGACGGCGCGCAGCGCACGCCGTCCCGGTGCCGGGAGATCCCGGTCGACGGTGACGTACATCAGTGGCAGGTGTACGTCGGGCTCGTGTCCTTGACCGCGCCGTCGGTCCCGATCAACTGCCACGAGAAGGTCGTGTCGGTGAACGAGAGCTTCAGCACGCCGAACGTGCCGGAGAGGCGCTTCTGGCTGTTCGGCTGCACGTTGACGATGTCGTACGGCGACGCGCCGCCCATGCCGCCGAGCACCTCGACGAGGCCGTTCGGGTCGGCGGCGGCGGTCGGGCTCTGCGGGCCGAACCGCTCGTAGTGGTGGTCGTGACCGTTGAGGACCAGGTCGGCGTGGGCGGCGTACAGCAGTTGCCAGGCCTGCCGGCTGACCGGGTCGTTGCCGTGCTCGCCCGAACTGAACAGCGGATGATGCCAGTACGCCGCGACACAGCCCTTCGTTGTGGCGGCCAGGTCGTTCTGCAGCCAGGCCAGCTGGGCCGAGTCGGTCAGCGTGTTCGAGTCCAGCGCGATGAAGTGCCAGTTGCCGTAGTCGTAGCTGTAGTACGGCTTGCCCTGCGGGTACGCGATGCTCCCGAAGTAGGACTTGTAGCCCACCATGGACCCGGCCGGGTCGTAGGTCTCGTGGTTGCCGGGCGCGGGATGCATCTTGGGCTTGAAGACGCCCCAGGTCTTGTCGAAGTAGTTCTGGAAGTCCGACAGGCGGGCGTCGTCGTACTGGTTGTCGCCCATCGTGAGGACGAACGCCGGGTTCATCGCCGTCACCAGGGCGGCCGTCTTCGGGTGCTGGCACGAACTGCTGGACGCGGTGCACTGCTCGGCGATGTCCCCGGCAGCGGCGACGGTGAACGGGGTTCCCGGGCTGGTCGTCGGACTCGTCGTCGGACTCGGACTGGTCGTCGGACTCGCGCTGGTCGTCGGGCTCGGGCTGCCGGTTGTCGCGACGGTGAGCTTGTCGACGTTGGGACCGCCTGTGCTCGCCGTGGCGGTCGCGCGTACGGTGTTGGCCCCAGCATTGAGCGTGACCGTGACCGCCTGTGTCGTCCAGGTGTCCCAGTTCGCGGTGGGGTTGAAGGCCACGCCGGTCGCGACGGTCGACCCGTTGACCGCGAAGTCGAGCGGACGGTTCGCGGTGGTGCCGTTGGCGTACCGGACGGTGAGGGTCGCCGGTCCGGCGGCGGAGGCGCTGACCGTCCACTGTATCCAGCCACCGGCGACGTTCACGTAGTCCACGAAACCGGTGCCGGTGAAGCCGGTGTGATTGGTGGCGACGGCCGCCTGCGACAGGGACGCGTCCTCGGCCTGGTAGTCGGCGCTGCTCTGCCCGCCCGGCCCGTAGACCTCGAACTCGAACAGCGAATACCCGTACGCGGTGCCGCGCTGGGTACCGTACATCCGCACATACCTGGCGGTGGCCGACAGTCCGGTGTGATCGTCGGTTCCGCCGTTCTGCGCGGACACCGACGTGATCGTGGTCCACGTGGTGGCGTCAGCCGACGCCTCCAGCCGATACGCCGACGCGTACGCGGCCTCCCAGACCAGCCGGACCCGGGAGATCGGCACGGTGGAACCGAGATCGACCCGGATCCATTGCGGATCGGAACCCTCGGCGCTCGCCCAGCGAGAGGCGGCGTCGCCGTCGACGGCGAACTGAGCGGCGTACGCGGACGACTCGACCGACGACGCCGCGGTCGGCTTGTTGCGGGACAGAAGGACGTCGGCGGCCGACGCCCGCTGGGCGACGATCGCCACGGACGCGGCCAGCAGAGCGGCGGCCAAGGCTGCTAAATGTCGTTTCGACGGCACGGTGGGCTCCTCGGATAGGGAGAGTCACCGGCCGGGACAGTTCACACTGAGCGCGTCACGTGGTTGGAGTACGCCGCGCCAAGCCGCTTCGTTTGCACGAGTCTCGATGTATCGACGCGCATTGTCAAGGTGTCGTCAGCTGCAGATCACGGTTATGCACGCCTCGCCGGGCGGTTTTGGCATGCGTAACCCTGATCTGCAGCTGACGGGGGCGGGTCAGAAGCGCTTGGCCAGGTCGGTGACGGCGGCGCGGGCCAGGTCCCGGCCGGCGGCGGCGTCGGCGGTGACGAGGTTGGGGCGGAAGGCGACCTCGGCGATGTCGGAGATCCCGGCCCACTCGAGCCAGTCGTGGAGGAACGGCTGCTGGTGATCGGTGCCGAAGGCGCGGCCGCGGCCCTCGCCGTACACCGCGCCCGTGTAGATCACGGCGGCCTTCTTCCCGGTGAGCAGCCCGGTGTAGCCGGTGTCCGGGTCGAAGGAGAAGGCCATCCCGGGCTGGCTCACCACGTCGATGAACTGCTTGAGGATGTAGGGCACCCCGCTGTTCCACATCGGAACGGTGAACAGATACCGGTCGTACGCGTCGAATCGCTGGAACGCGTCGCGGGCGGCGTCCCAGGCGGCGGCCTGGTCGCCGGTCGGCGTACCGCCGCCGAAGATGGTCATCTTGGCGTGCGCGGCGGCCGGTCCGAAGTGCGGCAGCGAGCCGTCCCAGAGGTCCCAGGCGTCGATCTCGGCGCCGGGGTTCGCCTCGCGGTAGGTCGCCAGGAACGTCTCGCCGAGGGCGAGCGACTCGGACCGGTCGCCCCGGGGCGAGGCGGAGATGTGCAGCAGCTTGCTCACGGAAACCTCCTCAGATGCGGACCGCAGTCCGATTACTCCGTGAACTGTAGCGGACTGCGGTCCGCATCGCCCAGGGGTGTGCGACGCAGGTCACGTTCCTGCGATGTAGATCGATGCTTGTGCCGCCGACCGCGTACGTCCACACTGGACGCCTCGGAGGTGGCAGATGCGCGCGATCGCGGTGACGGCGCTGGGCGGACCAGAGGTCCTGCACGTCGTGGACTTGCCGGACCCGGTCGCCGGCCCGGGTCAGGTGCTGGTCCGGGTGCGGGCGGCGTGCGTACAGCCGGCCGACGCGGCGGCGCGAACCGGTCGGATCCCGGGCGGCCCGGTGCCGCCGCCCTTCGTGCCGGGCTGGGACTTCGCCGGTGACGTGGTCGCCGTGGGCGCCGCGGACAGCCGGTTCCACGTCGGCGACCGCGTCGTCGGCCTCGTGCCCTGGCACCTCACTCGCGGCGCCCCCGGCGCCTATGCCCAGCTCCTGGCGGCCGACGTCGACTGGCTCACCGAACTGCCCACCGCGCTCGACTATGCGACCGCGGCGACTCTGCCGCTCAACGCGCAGACCGCGAGCCAGGCCGTGCGTCTGCTCGCGGGCGACGGTCCGCTGCTGGTCGTGGGCGCGAGCGGCGGGGTGGGCGGCTTCGCGGTCCAGCTCGCCCATCAGGCCGGTCGGCGCGTCCTGGCCGTGGCCAACGATCATGATCAAGAGTGGGTACGCGAGATCGGCGCGGACGAGGTCGTCGCCCGGTCGGCGGGGCCGGCGGCGGTCGGTCAGGTGCCCGCGGTGTTCGACGCGGTCCCGGTCGGCGAGGCGGCGGCGAACGCCACCAAGGACGGCGGAGTGCTCGTGACGACCCGGCCGACCGAGCCGATCGACCCGGCGCGGGGCGTACGCCGGCAGGTCGTGCTGATTCGCCCGGACCAGCGGACGTTGCGTGACCTGGTGACGGCGGCGGCCGTCGGGCGGCTGCGTACGCGGGTGGCGGCGACGATCCCGTTCGAACGGGCGGCCGAGGCGCACCGGATCATGGCGACCGGTGGGCTGCCCGGCAAGGTCGTGCTCACCTTCTAGCCAGCCGCTCCAGCGTCCGCGCGTTGTCGATCGCGGCCGCGCCCGGATCGTTGTTGAAGTAGACGTAGACGGTCTGCTCGTCGAACGCGTCCTCGATCCGGCCGAGCCACGACTTCAGCGCCGTACGCCCATAGTGCGGCCGGGGATCGGCCCGTCCCTCGTGCAGCCGCAGATAGCCGAAGTCCGCCGTACGCCACAGCGGCGTGACCGGGCGGCCACGGCGATCCGCCCAACTCAGGGCGGCGTTGTGCTTCTCGAGAACCCGCCGGATGTCGTCGGTCCACCACGAGGCGTGCCGGGGCTCGACGGCGACCCGCACGTCCTTGGGGAACCGCCGCAGCGTCTCGGCGAGCGCTTCGGCGTCGGCCCGGAGCGTCGGCGGCAGTTGCAGCAGGACCGGGCCGAGCCGGTCACCGAGTGCGTCCGCCCGGCCCAGGAACCGGGCGACCGGCTCGGCCGGCTCGTTCAGCCGCTTGATGTGGGTCAGATAGCGGCTCATCTTCACGGCGACGCAGAACCCGTCCGGCGTACGCGCCCGCCACTGCTCGAAGGTCGACCGCTCGGGCAGCCGGTAGAACGCGTTGTTGACCTCCACGGTGGCGAACTGCCCGGCGTAGTACTCCAGCCAGCGGGCCTGCGCGAGGCCCTCCGGGTAGAACCGGCCCCGCCAGTCCCGGTACTGCCAGCCCGACGTCCCGATGAGGAGCACGACCCCTGCGTACCCCTGGAGCGCCGAGATAAGCCGCGCCTACCGGCGTCCGCCGCCGAACGCCCAGCGCCGCTGCAGCGGATAGTTGATCAACGGGAACACCACGATGACGATGGCCTGTGCCAGCAGCACGGGCGCGCCGGCCACCTCGACCAGTAGCGGCATGGCGACCAGACCGAAGACCAGCGCCCAGAGGCAGGTCGCGTAGAACCGCAGGAACTGGGCGAACCCGCCCTGCCCGGCCTGGTAGACGCCGTGCTGATAGATCGGGTACGCCGTGACGGTGGTGAGGAAGTTCGCGACCGTCAGCGTCACCAGGTAATGGACGTGGTGGCCGACGAGCAGGAACAACCCCGAGAAGTACGCGTATGAGATGACGGCGGTGATCCCGCCCGCGAGCAGGTAGCGCACGCGGGGGTCGTTCAGCAGCGTGACCGCGAGCCGCCCGATCCCGGGCACCCGCTCGAGCCAGGCGGGAATCCACGGATGCCGGTCGGGTGCCGGTGGCGCCGTCACGATCGGTCGGCTGGTCTGGGTCAAGGGTTCCTCGCTCAGCGGACGACCGTGCGCTCGGCTTCGCGAGGCGACGGAGCCGGAGTCAGGCCGACCCGGTCGCGGATGACGTAGGTGGGCCGGCCCATGCCGTGCGAATGGATGCGCCCGACATACTCGCCGAGCACGCCGATCGCGATCATCTGCACCGAGGCGAAGATGGCGACCACGGTCGCGATGGTGGTGAACCCGGCGACGGTGGTGTTCCCGGCGAAGTACAGCCACAGCAGCCGGCCGACGAGGACGAGGCCGCCCAGGCCGACGAGGAACCCGACATACGTGACGATCCGCAGCGGTCGCACCGAGTAGCCCACGGCGATGTCGATCGCCCGGGCGATCAGCGTACGCAGCGTGTAGCCGGATTCGCCCTCCTGCCGGTGCTCCATCCGGACCTCGACGCCCACGATCCGCGTCGTGGTCCAGGACAACGCCACGTCGATGGACAGGTGCGGGCCGGTGATGAGGTCGAACCCGCTGCGCAGGAAGGACCGGAAAGCCCGGAACGCGCTGAGGTTACGGGCGTCCGGTACGCCGAGCCCGACGGTCAGGGCCGCCTTGAGCCCCCGGGATCCGATGTTGCGCCCGGCCTTGTGCTCCTCCTCGACGGAGACGCCGTAAACCAGGTCTACGTCGTCCTGCAACGCCGTGAGCAGCTTGGGGATCTCCTCCGGCGGGTGCTGGAGGTCGTCGTCCATCGTGACGATCACGTCGAACCGGGCGGCCCGTACGCCCGCGACGATCGCGTTGTGCTGACCGTAGTTGCGGGCGAGCCGGATCGCACGGGTGTGCTCGTGCAGCTGGGCGAGGTCGGCCGCGACCTGCCAGGTGTTGTCGGGGCTGCCGTCCACGACGAGGATGATCTCGTAGCCGCCGGGCTGCTGGGCCAGGACCGGATGGAGGCGCTCGACCAGGGCGGGGAGCGTCTTCTCCGACCGGTAGCACGGGATGACGACAGATACGGACATGTAACAACCTTTCGCGGCGCAGCGCGCCAACACCCTACTCCCCAGACGGCGGATCCGGCGAAAGGACCGCTCGATCGCCGGGGAGTCGTCAGCGGACGCGGAACTCCAGGACCGCCTCGGTGATCCGCTCCAGCTCCGCCGGGCGCATCCCGGCGAACAGCGGCAGGCGCAGCAGACGGTCGGCGGTCGCGTCGGTGACCGGGCAGCCCGCCTCGGGCGCCCGGCCGTACTGGACGCCGGCCGGCGCCGAGTGCAACGGCTGATAGTGGAAGGTGGCCTGAACGCCCCGCTCCTTCAAATGCCCGAGCATGGCCTGCCGATTGTCGAGGTCCGGCAGCAGCAGGTAGTAGAGGTGCGCCGGGTGCACCCGGTCGCCGGGGACCGTGGGCTGGGCGATGCTCTGCTCGCGGGCCCAGCCGGCCAGCTCGGCGTGGTAGTGGTTCCAGACCGCCATCCGCTGCGTCTGGATCTCCTTGAACTCCTCCAGCTGCGCGCACAGGAACGCCGCGAGCAGGTCGGAGGGCAGGTAACTGGAGCCGACGTCGATCCACCGGTACTTGTCGACCATGCCGCGGAAGAACTGGCCCCGATTGGTGCCCTTCTCCCGGATGATCTCCGCGCGATCGTGGAACTCGGGGTCGCCGAAGACCAGCGCGCCGCCCTCGCCGCAGTGGACGTTCTTCGTCTCGTGGAAGCTCTGCGTGGCCATCGCGCTGAGTGAACCCAGCGGCCGCCCGTGATAGGTGCCGCCCAGGCCGTGCGCGTTGTCCTCGATCACCACCAGGCCGTGCCGACGGGCGATGTCGCCGATCACGTCCATCTCGCAGGCCACCCCGGCGTAGTGGACGACGACGATCGCCTTCGTCCGCTCCGTGACCGCCGCCTCGATCAGACGCTCGTCGATGTTGAGGGTGTCCGGGCGGCAGTCCACGAAGACCGGGACCGCGCCGCGCAGGGCGTACGCGTTGGCGGTCGAGCAGAACGTGAACGAGGGGAGGATCACCTCGTCGCCCGGCCGCAGATCGAGCAGGAGGGCCGACATCTCCAGCGCATGCGTGCACGAGGTCGTCAGCAGGGCCGACGACACCCCGACGATCTCGGTCAGCAGCGCCGACGCCCGCTTGGTGAAGGGGCCGTCGCCAGACAGCGGCCCGTGGGTCATCGCTTCGGTCATGTACGCCGTCTCATGTCCGGTGATGAACGGCCGGTTGAACGGGATCGGCGAAGGGATCTCCTGCACGGGAATGGACCCTAGCAACAATCTGGGCGAGGTGAGAGGTAGCATCCACCGTTGTTTGACCTGACAGGGAGACGAGGATGCTAGTCGAGGCGACCGTAGCCGATCTCGCCCTGATCAGGACCTGGCGTAATCATCCGCGCGTCCGGGACACCCACTTCTACACCCGGGAGATCACCGCCGAGCAGCATCTCGGCTGGTGGGCGTCGGTGGAGCGGGGCGACCGCAAGGTTCTCGTGTTCCATTACGGCGATCGGCCGGCCGGAGTCGTTCATTTCGGGCATTTCGACCCGGAGGAGGGGTCGGCCCACTGGGGTTTCTTCCTCGACATCGAGGGCCTGGAGGAGCGCCGGGAGCTGCTCGGCGCCTGGCTCCAGCTCGAACAGGAGGCCGTGGACTACGCCTTCGACGTGCTCGGACTCACCTGGCTGCGCGGCGAGACGCTCACCGACAACACGGTCGTCCGCCAGCTGCACAAGCGGTTCGGCTTCACGGAGAGCCCGGTCTTCGAGCGAGAGGTCGACGGCGTGACCCATCAGGCCGTCATGACGGAGATGCACGCCGACGCTCGATCGGCCCGTCGCCGGTGAGCCCGGCGATCGCCGGCGTGGCGCGATCCGCGCGACGCCTGCCGGTCTCTGGCTGGCTGCCCGCCGCCCTGACCGCGGTGTTCGCCGTGGCGGTGCTGAAGGCGTACTCGGTCCCGCTGGCCGACGTGGCCGCGTTCGGCGGCTACCTGGTCGTGGTCGTGGCCCTGCCCGGCCTCCTCCTGTGGCGGGCTCTGCGGGCCAAGGCCGGTCCGATCGCGCTCGACGTCGCCGCCGGTCTCGCGCTGGGCTACCCCCTGAGTGTCTTCATCTACGTCGCCGCCCGGGCAGCCGGCGTACCGCAGCTCGCAGTCGTGCCGTCGATCCTGGTAGTGGCGGCTTTCGTGCTCGTGCCCAGGCTGCGCCGTCACTGGCGCGGATCGGGCGAGCGGGCGCCCCTGTGGTGGTCCTGGGCGCTGTCCGCCTTCGTCGTCCTCCTGTTCTGCTGGAGCGCGATCGACTTCTTCCGGCGCAACGGGCTCCGCTGGCCGGGCAACAGCCAGCCCTACCAGGACATGGTCTTCCACCTCGCGTTGGCCGCCGAGTTCAAGCACCACTTCCCGGCGATGATTCCCTACGTCGTGGACGAGCCGCTGCACTATCACTGGTACTTCCACGCCCACCTGGCCGCGGCGAGCTGGGGAAGCGGCGTCGAGCTGGAGACACTGCTGTACCGGCTGGGTCTCATGCCGGTGCTGGCCGGATTCGTCGTGCTGACGGCGTACACCGCCCGGGCGGTCGTCAAGACCTGGTGGTCGGGGCCGGTCGCGGTGTTCTTCACGCTGCTCGGGTCGGCCTGGTACAACACCGTCAACAGCGGGTGGATGCTGGTCAACCTCTGGATCAGCCCGACTCAGGTCTTCGCGGCGATGATCTTCGGCGCGTTGGCGTACCTGGTGGTCGACATCCTGCCGCGCGCCGCGACCAAGCGGGAGTGGCTGCTGTTCGTGCTCTTGGCGGCCGGCGTCGCCGGGGCGAAGGCGACCTTCGTGCCGATGCTGCTCGCCGCGGGCGCGTTCGTCGCCGCGGTCGGCCTGGTCTTCCGCCGGCGGCTCGATCGCACGGCGCTGATCGCCACCGGCCTGACGGCGGCGGTCTTCGTCGCGGCCATGCTGCTGTTGTTCCGGGGCGGCTCGGCGGGGATGCGGATCGAGCCGTTCGCGTTGCGCGGGCCGCATGAGTCCTACCTCGCGATGGCCCTCCGGCTTGCCGTCGGGTGGCTCGGCGCCTGGGCCGGCGTACTGGGCCTCGTGGTGGTGGGGCGCCGGCTGCTGGACCGCGCGGTCCTGTTCTGCCTCGGGTTGGGGCTGGCGGCGATCGTGGTCGTGATGCTGACGTCCCAGCCCGGCGGCAGCCAGATGTATTTCCTGTCGTCGGCCAAGCCGTACCTGGTGATGGCCGCGCTCGCCGGGGTCGCCGCGCTGCTGGGTGAACCGGCCCGCTGGTGGCGGAAGGCACTGGCCTTCGTACTTCTCGCGGTGATGCTCGGCGGTGCGTGGACGATCGTGAACGTGTACACCAAGCCGATCGAGGAGACGGCGGCGACCGGCGCCCGGGACTATCCTCGCCGCGGCGGCCAGATTCCGGGCGGTGGCGTGGAGGCGATGCGCTGGCTGCGCGATCACTCCTCCCCAGACGACTTGATCGCGACGAACGTCCACTGCTTGCCGGTCGCCAGCCCGCCCTGCGACAGCCGCAGCTTCTGGGTCGCGGCGTACGCCGAGCGCCGCGTGCTCGTCGAGGGCTGGGTCTACACCGACTCGGCGATGAAGATGGCGGGCAAGCGGAAGGATTACCAGCGGGCGCCCTATTGGAGTCCCGAGATCCTCGCCGCCAACGACCGGGCCTTCACCGCGCCCAGTGGTGAGACGGTCGACGTGCTGCGCGACGAGTACGGCGTCCGGTGGCTCGCCGTGGATCGCCGGGTGCCGGCCGACATCATCGGTCTGGCCGCGGTCGCCGACCTGCGGTTCGCCGACCGGAACTGCCTCGTATTCGAGATCCGGCGGTAGCGACGCCGGATCTCGGTCCGCCGCTGATCAGCCCGGGCGGTGGGCGCGCATCATCAGGGAGACGCCCGGCAGCGAGCCGACCGGCAGGAAGCGTTCCGCCTTGATGATCGCGCCGAGGCCCAGGTTCACCACCGGGGACACCGCCGTCACGTCGCCTACCGTGTCGTCCACCGCGGCGGTCTTGCGCCGCAGCTTGACCACCGGTCGCAGCAGCACGTTCCAGCTGCGCAGCGAGTCGATGGTCAGGCCCGCGCCGGAGATCAGCTCGGTGAGCGTCTCCCGCGTGTACCGCCGGAAATGATGGCTGGCCTCGTCGTACGCCGACCAGAGCGCCATGTCGCACGGGACGGCGATCAGGGCGGTGCCACCGGGCCGGAGAACGCGGAAGATCTCCGCGGCCGCCTCGCGATCCTGCTCGATGTGCTCGAGGACGTCGAAGGCCACGAACAGATCCTGCGACTGGTCGTCCAGCGGCAGCTGGGTGGCGTCGGCCTGCAGCGCGTTCAGCCCGCGCTCCTTGGCGATGCGTACGCCCGCCTCGGTGTATTCGGTCGCGAGCACGTCCCAGCCGAGCTCCTTGAGCACCAACGAGTTGCCGCCCCCGCCGGCGCCGATCTCCACGGCTTTTCCTGGCCGCAGGTCCCGAACCTCCTTGGCGATGATCGCCCGGCGTTCGCGGTACCACCAGTGCCTGTCCTCGGCTTGCGTGAACGCGATCACTTCTGCGTCTTGCACCGGTACCCTCCGTCTGACCGCTATGTCGCCAGCACGCCATGGTAGTGACGAACGGCGCCCTCGGGAAGGCGGCGGCGCCGTCGCGGGGCCGATTACCTGGTGGACGGCGTACGCCACTAAGGTGGTCGGGTGACTTCTACGATCCTTGTGACCGGCGGAGCCGGGTTCGTCGGCGGCAACCTGATCAAGCTCCTGCTGACCGAGCGCCCGGACGCCCAGATCATCTCCGTGGACAACTACTTCACGGGGTCGGTCGAGAAGCACGTCAGCGACGCCAGGGTCCGCTACCTGACCGGGTCGACGGTCGACATTCGCAAGATCTGGGCCGAGCAGGGTCTGTCCGGCCCGGACACGGTCTTCCACCTCGGTGAGTACTCCCGGATCGTGCAGTCCTTCGACGACATCGACCTCACCTGGGAGTTCAACCTCCACGGGACCAAGGAGGTCGTGAAGTTCGCCCACGAGCACGGCGCGAAGCTGGTGTACGCCGGGTCCAGCTCGAAGTTCGGCAACGACGGGGCGGACGAGAACCTCAACCCGTACGCCTGGACCAAGGCGAAGAACATCGAGTACATCAAGAACTTCGCG
>JABFYB010000621.1 GCA_013361475.1 Hamadaea sp. | reverse complement strand
ACAAACCCGATAGACATTCCGATAGACACTTGGTCGGATCTCCGCGGTGGTCCGGACCGTCCCTCCCGTGACGCCGTCACGTCCGCGCGGGGACTGCCGCCGCGCCCGCGTCACCGGGTGCCTTCGGGTCACGCGGTATGTCCGCGTCACGCGGTGCCTCCACGTCACGCGGTGCCTCCGCGTCACCCTGCGGCGCCCGCGTCACCCTGCGCCGTCCGCGTGGGTTGATCATGCTCGTAAGGAGTTGATCAGGGCGGTGGGGAGACGACACGCCGGTTGATCATGACCGACAGTTCATGATCGCGCGGAAAGGGTGGGGCGGGGACGGCGGGCGGGGAGGGCAGCCGAGGGTCACGCGAGGGGGTCGGCCAGGAGTTGCTCGAAGGCTAGTTCGGCCGCGCCGAGCAGCGCCGCGTCGTCGCCGAGTTGGGGCGTACGCAGTCGCACGTGCTCCCGGCAGGCGGCGAGCGCGTTGTGGTTGAGGCGGCTGCGGACCTGGGCCGCTGAGGCGAGGTAGACGTCGCGGAGCGTACCGCCGAAGACGACCAGCTCCGGGTTGAAGATGTTGACGAGGTTGGCGACGCCGAACCCGAGCCAGTCGCCGACGTGGCGGACGGCCGCTTGCGCCTCCGCGTCGCCTCGGGCGGCCGCGTCGACGACGGCCAGGACGGCGTCCCGGCCGAGCTGGCCGACGCGTCCCGCGTGCCGCAGCAGGGACTCTTCGCCGATCTCGGTCTCCCAGCAGCCCCGGGATCCGCAGCCGCACGGCCGGCCGTTCGGGTTGACGACCATGTGGCCGACCTCGCCGCCGTATCCACCGTGCCCGGTGACGCGACGGCCACCGGCGATGATCCCGGCGCCGATGCCGACGTCGCTGTAGACGTAGATGATGTTCGAGCAGCCCTGGGCCGAGCCCCGGGTGTGCTCGGCCAGGGCGGACAGGTCCGCCACGTTGCCGACGACCACGCTCGGCAGCAGATCGGGCAGCTTCTCGCGCAGGGCCGCCCCGACCGGCTGGTCGAGCCAGCCCAGGTGGGGTCCGAGCCGGACGACGCCGTCCTCCCGCCGGACGAGGCCGCACACGGCCACGCCCGCGCCGATGCAGCGCGCGCCGGGTCCGACGCTCGCCTCCATCGACTCGATGAACTCCCGCAACGGGGTGACGACGTCCTCGGCGGGTCGTTCGCCTTCCCGGCGATCCATGATGACGCCGCCGAGTCCGATGCGGGCGGCGCTGATCCGGTCGACGCCGATGCTGGCGGCGTACGCGTAGACCTGCTCGGAGGACGCGCGGACCACAAGGGACGGACGGCCCGCGCGCCCGGTCTCCCGAGGCGCCTCTTCGCTGACGAGGCCGACGGCCGCGAGTTCCGCGGTGAGGGCGCCGATGGTGGAGCGGTTGAGACCGAGCTCGGAGGTGAGTTCGGCGCGGGAGATCTGGCCGCGCACATGCACGAAGCGCAGCAGCGCTCCGAGGTTCTGGCGCCGGATCTCCTCCTGGCTCGGTCCCGCCCGCATTCAGCGTCCTTTCCGGACAGTCGTCTCGGTGCTCGTCAGGAGGTCGCCGAGCGACGGCGGAACAACGCGTCCACGCCCGCGGCGGCCAACAGCACCGAGCCGGTGAAAACGTACTTCACCCAGGAGCTGAGGCCCAGTAGCCCCAGCCCGTTGACGATCACGGCCACGACGAGGCCGCCGAGGACGGCGTCGAAGATGCGACCCCGGCCGCCGAAGAGGCTGGTGCCGCCGATGACCGCGGCGCCGACGGCGTACAGGAGGACGTTGGAGCCGCCCGTGTTCGGGTCGACCGACCGGGCCTGGCTGACCGCGACGATGCCGCCGATCGCCGCCATCGACGAGCAGATGACGAAGGCAGCGATGCGGATGGTGTCGACTCGGATGCCGGCTCGGCGGGCGGCTTCCATGTTGCCGCCGACCGCGTAGACGTGGCGGCCGAACCGGGTGCGGCGCAGCACGATCGTCCAGAAGACGAGCAGGACCGCGATGATCGGGACGATGATCGGGAGCCCCTTGAGCGAGCCGAAGATCGCGGGGTTGCGCGACCGCTCCTCGTTCAGCACCGCGACGGCGACGCCCAGCAGGATGGCGAGACTGCCGATCCGCAGCGCGATGATCTCCCACGGGTCGGAGGCGAGGCCCCGGCCGGTGCGCTTGAGCTTCGTGACGATCTGGACGGCGGCCAGGCCGAGCACCGCGACGGCCACGAAGGCCCACCCGAGCATCGGCGACAGGTATTCGTTCTCCAGCGCGATGATGACCGTCTGGTTGTCCCGGATGGAGATGTTGGTGCCCTCTTTGAGCAGCCGGAGCACGACGCCCTGGAAGGCGAGGAAGGCCGCGAGAGTCACCACGAAGGACGGGATGCCGACCTTGGCCACGAGGAAGCCGAGCAGCGCCCCGATCGCGGCGCCGGTGACGATCGCGACGCCGCAGGCCGCGTACCAGGGCCAGCCGTCGTTCGTCAGCAAGATCGCGAGGACCGCCGCGCAGACACCCGAGGTGAAACCGGCCGACAGGTCGATCTCCCCCAGGAGCAGGACGAAGACGAGACCCATCGCGATGACCGTGATCGGCGCGGCCTGGGTGAACAGGTTCGCGATGTTGAGCGGCGCGAGGAACGCCGGGTTCAGGATGGTGAACAGGGCGCAGAGGAAGACCAGGCCGGCCACCGCGGGCAACGCGCCCAGGTCGCCGCCGCGCAACTTCCGGCCATAGTTCTTCGCGTACGCGATGAGCGGGCTCTCGGCGCGCTCGGGCGTGGCCACCGTCGGGGTGGTCGTCGCGGTGCTCACAGTGCCTCCTCCGGCTGCAGTCCGAGGCTGCCGCTGCGTCCGGCGGTGATCAGCTCTACGACTTGGGCGTGGGTGACGTCGGTCGTCTTGACCTGGGCCGCCATTCGTCCCAAGTAGAGGGCGGCGATCCGGTCGGAGACGGCGAAGACGTCGTTCATGTTGTGCGAGATGAGCACGACCGCCAGGCCGTTGTCGGCCAGGCGGCGTACCAGTTCGAGGACCTGGGCGGTCTGCGCGACGCCGAGCGCGGCGGTGGGCTCGTCGAGGATGACCAGGCGGCTGTTCCACAGCACGGCCTTGGCGATGGCCACGGTCTGGCGCTGCCCGCCGGAGAGGCTGGAGACCAGCTGGCGCACCGATTTCACGGTACGCACCGACAGCCCGGCCAGCGTCTGCTGGGCGAGCTGCTCCATGGTGGGCTCGTCGAGGATGAGCCCGCTGCGCCGTTCCCGGCCGAGGAACATGTTCTGGACGATGTCGAGGTTGTCGCAGAGCGCGAGATCCTGGTAGACGATCTCGATGCCGTGGTGGGCCGCGTCCCGCGGACCGTGGATGTGCACCCGTTCCCCGGCGACGAGGACCTCGCCATGGTCGGTGGTGTAGATGCCGCTGATGCACTTGACCAGGGTGGACTTGCCGGCGCCGTTGTCGCCGACGAGTGCGGTGACCTCGCCGGCCCGCACGGTGAAGTCGACGTCGCGCAGCACGTGCACGGGGCCGAAGCTCTTGTTCACGCCCCGTAGCTCCAGCAGGGGAGGGGCGGTGGTCTCGCTCACGGGTGGTTCTCCTCGGGGTGGGGCGCCGCGACGGGGGACGGGCGGAGGAAAGGCTCGCCGACGTCAGCCGACGCCGGCGAGCCGTCCAGTCTTCCAGCGGAAGATCAGCTGATGCCGGCCTCGGCGCACTTGGCCGCGAACTCGGCCGTGCACAGCTCGGCCTTGGTCACGTAGCCGTCGGCGACGACGTCCTTGACGTTGGCGAAGGTGATCGCCTGGGGGTCGAGGAGAATCGACGGGACGTCCTTCTGCGTGGTCGGGTCCTTGACCGTCTTGCCGGTCTCCTTCTTCTCCCCCTTGGCCAGCGCGATCGCCAGAGCGGCGGCGTTCTCCGCCTCCTTCTTGACCGCCTTGTAGACCGTCATGCACTGGTCGCCGGCGAGGATGTTCTGCAGGCCCTGCACGGTCGCGTCCTGGCCGGTGACCGGGACCTTCCCGTTCAGCTTGTTCTTCTTCAGGATGGTGATCGCCGCGTTGCCGAGACCGTCGTTCGCCGCGAGGACGCCGTCGATCTTGCCCTTCTGGCGGGTCAGCATCTGCTCGAACATCGTGCCGCCGGTGGCGTTGTCCCAGTCCGGCACCGACTCGTCCGGGCCCTTGACGTACTCGCCGCTGTCGTACTTCGGCTTGAGGATCGAGTCGTAGCCGTTCTTGAAGAGGGTCGCGTTGTTGTCCGTCGGCGAGCCGTTCAGCTCGGCGATGACCGGCTTGGTGACGTTCTTCTTGGTCAGGCAGTCGACCAGGCCCTGGCCCTGGAGCTTGCCGACGGCCTCGTTGTCGAAGCTGACGTAGTACTGCGCGCCGCCGCCGAGGGTCAGGCGGTCGTAGTCGATGGTGGCGACGCCCTGCTGGCGCGCCTTGTCGATGACGGCCTTGCCGGTGCCCGAGTCCAGGTTCACGATCATCAGGACGGTCGCGCCGTTGGTGATCATCTGGTCGGCGATCGTCTGGAACGCGGCCTTGTCGTTCTGGGCGTTCTGGATGTCGGCCTTGACGCCGGCGGCCTTGAACGCGGCCTCGAGGTACTTGCGGTCGGCGGTCTCCCAGCGGGCGGAGGACTTGCTGTCCGGAAGGATGACGCCGATCTTCGGCTCTTTCGTGGTGCCCGAACCGGTCTTGTCGTCGTTGCCGCCACAGGCGGCGAGGGTGCCGACCGTCATGACGCCGACGGCGGTCAGGGCAAGGAGGCTCCTGCGCATCTTCGCTCGGTTTCCTCTCGGGGGATGGGCGGGGCGCGGGTTAGGGACTGGTCCGATCGGGATCCGGAGCCCGATCGGGCCAAACGTGCGACCGGTCACACGATGGTTTGTTGTGCCCGGCAACGTATGTTGTCGCGAGGCGTCCGCGCAAGGGCGAGGTTTGTTGCTGGCGATAACAATTCAGTTACGCAGTTTTAACCTGCGAAGAAACGCAGCTGGATCAGGGTTCTCGGTCGAATCTTCCGACATGATTCGACCGGGAACCCTGATCCAGCGCCCAAAGCGGCGGCTAAACCGAGCCGGCGAGAGCGTCGCCGAGGGGCGTACGCCCATAAAGGACAGACCGCCCGTCCCGGGCGCGCCGGACGAGCCCGGCCCGCAGCAGGACGGCGAGGTGATCGCCGACGGCTCCGGTGGCCAGGCCGAGGCTGCGGGCGAGCTGGGTGGTGCTGGCCGGATCGTCGAGGGCCAGCAGCAACCGGGCCCGAGACCGTCCTAAGAGGTCGGCCAATGCTTCCGGGGCGGCCGGCGGCTGCCGCTCCCACAGCGCGGCCACGCCGCGGGCCGGATAGATGATCGCCTTGGGCCACGGCGAGTCGGAGTACGCCGCCAGCCCCGGCCAGATGTGTGCGCTCGGGATCAGGAGGAGGCCTTCGCCGTTGAGGTCCACACGGCCGCCACTGCGCAGCGCCCGGACGTCGATCCCGCCGTCGCGCCAGCTGACCTCGGAATGCAGCCCGTCGAGGGCGGCCGCCCAGCCTCGGCGGGCCAGCAGCCCGGCCCGGTGGACGACGTCTCGTTCGCAGATCGCCCGGAGCTGCGGCCAGTCCGGCGCGATCAGCTCGTGCCAGGCCGCGTCCAGGGCGACGGCGACCCGTTCGACGACGTCGGGGCTGTGCAGGATGGCTGCCGCCCGGGGATCGATGGAGGTGCCCCGGCTCAGGCAGTCGGCGATGTCGGCGCGCGCGACGGACAGTGGGGTGGCCCGGGTGGCGGCGAGATCGTCGGCCCAGGTCTGCGCCAGCCCCAGTGGTGGCCAGGCGGTGAAGTTCGGCCCGCCCTTCGCATAGTTCAACGCCAGGACGGCGTCGATCTCCGTCTCCCGGCGCAGGCGTTCGAAGCCCGGCCGGAACCGGTCCAGTGGAGGGCCGGCACCGAGGTGGCGGTCGAAGCCGGTGAGCCGCCGCAGCACCTGAGCCAGCTCCATCGCCGGGGACAGGGCGAATCGGCTGTGCAGCAGGTCGTCCGGGCCGACCACGAAACGGAGCATCCGTCGACCTTACGTCCATCGGCGAATCATTCGAACCGGGTCGCCGCGCCCAGCAGGCTGTCCGCGTGACCACACTGCTCGAACCCGCGGTCCGGCGGGCCACCTATCGCGAGGTCCTCGCCGACCCCCTCTACCGCCTGCTCTTCGTGACGCGCTCGCTCGCGATCGCGGCCGACTCGCTGCGCATCCTCGCGCTGTCCGTGCTCATCTACACGACCACGTCGTCACCCCTGCTCGGCGCGCTCGCGTTCGGCGCGGGGTTCCTGCCCCAGCTCGTCGGCTCCACGCTGTTCGGGTCGCTCGCGGACCGCGTCCGCCCCCGCTTCGTGATCTTCCTCGGGTACGCCGTGGAATGCGTGTCGGCGGTGCTCCTGGCGACCGTGCCGCTCCCGGCGTGGGCCTGCCTCGTGCTGGTGGCGGTGATCGCGACGTTCGTGCCGGTGTTCGGCGGCGCTTCGGCGCGGGTCATCGCCGAGACGCTGACGGGGGACGCGTACGTGCTGGGCCGGGCGCTGTCGTCGATGTCGTCCTCGGCGGCGCAGCTCGTCGGCCTGGCCGGGGGTGGGGCGGCGATCGCCGCGTTGGGCAGCCCGCAGCACGCGCTCGGCGTCAGCGCGGTGCTCCACGCGATCTCCGCGATCATCATCCGCCTGCGGATGCCGAACCTGCCCGCCGTCCCCGCGGCCGAAGGTTCGACGGGTAACAGCGTGATGAAGCACAGCTGGCAGGCCAACCGGACGCTGCTCGCCGATCGGGCGGTACGCCGGCTGATGTTCGCGCAGTGGCTCCCGCCCGCGTTCTCGGTCGGCGCCGAGGGACTGCTCGTCGCGTACGCGGGGGAGCGGGGGTTCCCGGCGGGGGCGGCCGGCTATCTCATGGCCTGCCTGCCGGTGGGGATGTTCGCCGGAGACCTCGTCGTCGGGCGGTTCGTCGCTCCGCGTACGCGGGAACGGCTGGCCGCGCCGCTCGTAGTGCTGCTCGGACTGCCCCTGGCGCTGCTCGGCTTCGCGGTACCCGTGCCGGCCGCCGCCGCTTTGCTCTTCTTGTCCGGCGCCGGTTTCGCGTACACCTTGGGATTGCAGCGGAGCTTCGTCGACGCGTTGCCGGAAGCGATGCGCGGCCAGGCGTTCGGGGTGCTGGGCTCGGGAATGATGACCGCGCAGGGGCTGGGGCCGGCGGTCTTCGGCTCGATCGCGCTGGCCACCGGCGCGACCGCGGCCGTCGCGCTGGCGGGCGCGGCCGCCGCGGGCTGCGCGGTGATCGTCAGCGTGCGGAGAACCCCTGCGCGATCATGAACTATCGGCCATGATCGACCGGCGTGTCGTGTCCGTGGGACCCTGATCGACTCCGCGAACGGGTGATCAACACGGTGAGGCGCGGTCGGGCGCCGTGCTGGGGCACGGTGGGACGCGGTGGATGCGGTGCGGCGCGCTGAGGTGGGGCGTCGGTCGGGCGCCGTGCTGGAGCGCGGCGGAATGCGATGAGGCGCTGCGCTACGGCGCGGTGGGATGCGGTGCGGCGCGCTGAGGTGGGACGCCGGTCTGGCGGGGTGGGATGGTGGGGCGGGGCGCGGTGCTGCTCAG
>JABFYB010000025.1 GCA_013361475.1 Hamadaea sp. | reverse complement strand
CGCGTACGCCGGACCGCCGAACGCCACCCAGGCGATCGCGGCCTTCTTCGACGCCTCCTCCACGAGCGGATTCATGCGCCCATCCTATGCCGCCTCGCCCGTCCGGCCTTTTGCGCTGGATCAGGGTTCTCGGTCGAATCATGGCGCAAGATTCGACCGAGAACCCTGATCCAGCGCCCAAACGGGGCGCGATCCCGCGGCCAGGGGACTAGGCGGGGACTAGGCGGGGACGAGGTCCCGCGTGAAGATCTCGGTCAGCGACCGCGCCGACGGCCCGCAGAACTCCTCGTCGGGCCGGAAGACCAGGTGGTCGCCGAGGTCGGGGGCGGCCAGGCGGATGGCGTACATGCCCAGGGCGCTCGCTCCGGTGAGTTCGCGGGAACCGCCGTCGCCGACGTAGAGGCAGTGTCGCGGCTCCACTCGGAGCGCGGCGCACGCCGCCAGATAGATCGTGGGATCCGGCTTCACCGCTCCGATGTGGACGGAGAAGATCGCCGTGTCCAGCAACGGGGCGATCGGCAGCGTCGGCAGGATTTCGGTCAACTCGTGTGTGCAGTCGCTGACGACGGCCGTCCGGACGCCGTCCGCCCGCAGCCGGGCCAGCACGGCGTACGCGTCTCGGCGGAGCCGGATGTCGGCCCGCAGAGCGGCTATCCGCGCCCGGTAAGCGGCCCGCAGCGTTGTGTCGTCAGGGTGGCGCCCGAGTTCGGCGGCCACCCAGCGCAGGGTGGTCAGCGCGTCCCCGTAGTCGCCCCGGCTGCGCCGGTAGAACGAGGTGTCGAGGACGGCGGTGAGCTCCTCCGGCGAGCAGCCCAGTAGCCGGGCCACCTCGGCATGCCCGGCACCGCGGGGCGCGGCCCGCGTCAGGGTGCCGAAGAAGTCGAAGAGGACGGCTCGCGGATATCCGTGCGAAGCGAACACAGTAGAAGAGTCCCATTGTGAAAGTTGCAGATTGCAAGCGACTGTCCGAGCGTAGCGACTCGTTCACCGGCTGTGCATCCGCCAAGCGGCGGGGAACCGACGGCACCGTGACGTTCGTCGTCGCCCTGTTACGGTCGCACCGTGAAGATCAGCCTGCCGACCCTGCTCGCGCTGACGCTCGCCGTCCTCGCGATCTCGACGTCCGGCCCGCTGATCGCGTACGCGGCGGCCCCGGCAGTGGCGCTCGCCTTCTGGCGCAACGCTTTGGCCACCGCCGTCCTGACTCCGGCCGCGCTGATCACCCGTCGGGCCGAACTCGCCCGACTCTGGCGGGGCAAGGAATTCCGGTGGAGCGTCCTGGCCGGGCTCGCCCTGGCCGTCCACTTCGCCACGTGGATGGCCGGCGCGCAGCTCACCGCGGTCGCGACCGCCACCGCGCTCGCCGCGACGCAACCCGTCTGGGCCGGGCTGATCGCGTACTGGCAAGGTGACCGGCCCACCCGAGCCATGTGGCTCGGTATCCTCGCCGCCGTCCTGGGCGTCACGCTCGCCACCGGCGCGGACGTCGGCGGCTCTGGCCGTGCGCTCCTCGGCGACGTGCTAGCGCTGCTCGGCGGGCTCGCGGCCGCGGTCTACACCGTCTTCGGCGAACGCGCCCGCGCGCAGGCCAGCACCACCAGCTACACCACCATCTGCTACGCGGTGTGCGCGGCCGTGCTCCTCTGCGGCTGCGTGGTGTTCCGGGTTCCCCTCAGCGGGTACGCACCCAGCACCTGGCTGGCCATCCTCGGCTTGACCGCCGGCACCCAGTTGCTGGGGCATTCGATGTTCAACTACGCGTTGCACGAGCTGTCCGCGACGGCGGTGAGCGTCTTGGTGATGCTGGAGGTTCCGGGCGCCGCCCTGATCAGCTGGCTCTGGCTGGATCAGCGGCCCGCCCCGTTGGCCTGGGCCGGGATCGCGTTGCTCGTCAGCGGGGTCGCCTTCGTCATCCTGGGCTCGGCCAAACGGCGGCCGGTCCCGGTGAACCTGGAGCTCTAGGCCTCGACCGCGCGTTCGGACGCCGCCCAGAAGCGCGCCGCGAACTCCTCGTCCGCCAGGTACGCCTTGGGCCGCAACACTTTCCGCTCGGCGTAGTACGCCCCGTCGACGAGCGACTCCGCCGGTGCGGTCGCGAGGTACACCAGGGTGTCGGCGCCTTGCTCCGGTGTGGACAGTCCCGGGGCGATCTGGAAGAACAACTTGGCGAGCGGGGTGCCGAAGTTGCTGCGGATCACGCCCGGATGGAACGAGAACGAGAGCAGGTCCGGCCAACGCCGGGCGGCTTCCGCGGCGAAGAGGATGTTGGCCGCCTTCGACGCGCCGTAGGTCAGCCAGGCGCTCCACGGTCCGCGTGTGCGGTCGAGGTCGTCCGGGCGCAGCATGCCCCAGGAGTGCGCCATCGAGGCCGTCGAGATGATCCGCCCGCCGGCCGGCATCTGGTCCTTGAGCAGGGTGGTGAGCAGGAACGGGGACAAGTGGTTGGTCTGGATGGTCAGCTCGTGCCCGTCCACAGTGGTCTGACGGCGGCTGGTCACCACCCCGGCGTTGTTGGCGAGCACATCGATCCGGCCCAGCTTGGCCACTTCCAGGGCGGCCTCCCGGACGGAACCGAAATCGGCGAAGTCGGCCCGCACCTGGATCGGCTCCGGCCCCGTCGCCTGGTCGCGTACCAGGGAGAAGGCGGCAGCGAGACGGTCCGGATCCCGCCCGACCAGGGCGACCCGCCAGCCACGCCGCGCGAACTCCACCGCGGCGGCCCGGCCGACGCCGGAACTCGCTCCGGTGACGACGACGGTCGACGCGGTGAGATCTTCCACAGAAGCGTTCTCCTGAGCCACGGCGGAAGGTTACCTTGTCGAAGTTACTGAACGGTTGCTAAGGAGCGCGCATGGGTGCCATCGGCCGTCCCCGTCGATCCTGCCTGGCCGTGCCGGGTTCCAGCGTCAAGATGCTGGACAAGGCCAAGGGCCTGCCCGCCGACCAGGTCTTCCTCGACCTGGAGGACGCGGTGGCGCCGCTGGCCAAGCCGGAGGCCCGCAAGAACATCGTCGCCGCGCTCAACGAGGGCGGCTGGGGTGACAAGACCCGGGTCGTACGCGTCAACGACCTGACCACGCCGTGGACCTACCGGGACGTCATCGAGATCGTCGAGGGCGCCGGCGCCAACCTCGACTGCGTCATGCTGCCGAAGGTGCAGGACGAGGCGCAGATCCACTGGCTCGACCTGTTGCTGACGCAGATCGAGAAGACGATCGGGTTGCCGGTCGGCGGCATCGGCATCGAGGCGCAGATCGAGAACGCGGCCGGCCTGGTCAACGTCGACAAGATCGCGGCGGCCTCCCCCCGCGTCGAGACCATCATCTTCGGCCCGGCCGACTTCATGGCCAGCATCAACATGAAGTCCCTGGTGGTCGGCGCGCTGCACCCGGACTACCCCGGCGACCCCTACCACTACATCCTCATGCGCATCCTGATGGCCGCGCGGATGCACGACAAGCAGGCCATCGACGGCCCGTTCCTGCAGATCCGCGACGTCGACGCGTTCCGGGAGGTGGCCAAGCGATCGGCCGCCCTGGGCTTCGACGGCAAATGGGTGCTGCACCCGGGCCAGATCGACGCCGCCAACGAGGTCTACTCGCCCGCCCAGGAGGACTACGACCACGCCGAGCTGATCCTCGACGCGTACGACCACTACACCTCGGAGGCGGGCGGCAAGCTCGGCGCGGTCATGCTCGGCGACGAGATGATCGACGAGGCCTCCCGCAAGATGGCGCTGGTCATCGCGGGCAAGGGCCGGGCGGCCGGGATGTCCCGGACGTCCACCTTCACCCCGTAGCCGGGGCGGCGGGTCAATAGACGACGCCCTCGTAGCCGGGTTCGTCGAAGAAGTCGTTCGCGATCAGGAAGACGATGAGCGCCGCCGCGGCGACGGTCAGAGCGAACCCGATCCAGCCGACCACGATGCCCGCCAGGGCCAGGCCGTCGCCGTCCTCACCGGTCTCCCGGATGCGCCGCCGTGCGACGTGACCGAGGATGGCGCCCACGATCGTGAGCGGATAGCAGAGGCTGAACGCCACGATCGAGGTGACCAGGGCGGCGATGGCCAGGCCGTTCGTCTTGCGGACGGGGGCGTACTGCATCGGGTAGGGCGCGGCGTAGCCCGGTGGGACGACGTAGCCGGTGGTGGGCGGCTGAACCTCCGGCGAGGTGGGCTCGGTCATGGACGCAGGGTAGTGTGCCGCCGCCCGTCCGGGGGATCCCCCGGCACAAGGGGCCGACCCGGTTGCCCCGGCTTGCGACGATCCGCAAGGATCGGGGCATGGAAACCGTCGACAGTCCGTTCACCCTCGCCGGGAAGGTCGCGCTGATCACCGGCGCGGGCAGTCCCTACGGCATCGGCTACGCCACCGCGCGTCTGCTCAAAGCCCAGGGCGCCCGGGTGGCGATCGTCTCGACCACCAAGCGCATCCACGACCGCGCCGTGGAGCTGGGGGTCACCGGGTTCGTCGCCGACCTCACCGACGACGCCGAGGTCGCCGCGCTCGCCGACGCCGTGGGCGACCAGCTGGGCGAGGTCGACATCCTCGTCAACAACGCCGGCCTGGCGAGCCGGGCCTCGCCGGAGATCATCCGCCCGGTCGCCCAGCTCACCGCGGACGAGTGGCGTACGGAGATCGACCGGAACCTGACCACGGCGTTCCTCTGCAGCCGGGCCTTCGGCGACGAGATGTCCGAGCGCGGCTGGGGGCGCATCGTGAACCTCTCGGCCACCGCCGGGCCGGTCAACGCGCTGCCCGCCGAGGCGGCGTACGCGGCGGCGAAGGCGGGCGTGCTCGGCCTGACCCGGGCGCTGGCCATGGAACTGATCGCCGACGGTGTCACCGTCAACGCGGTCGCGCCCGGTCTGATCCACACCTCGGCGTCGACCCTGGTCGAGCTGAAGCAGGGCTACGGCTCGCCGATGGGCCGCCCAGGTACGCCCGACGAGGTGGCCGGCGCGATCGCCTTCCTGGTCTCCCCGGCGGCGTCCTACATCACCGGGCAGCTGCTGGTCATCGACGGCGGCAACAGCGTCCGCCAGGCCGCTTTCTGACGGCGTACGCCGTCCGGCGTGGAGAAGGGCGGCCCCGCCGGAGTCCGGTGGGCCGCCCTTCCAAGGTTGTGCGGTGACGCGACCTCAGGTGAGGTTCATGGCCACGCCGGCGATCGCGTTCACGATGCCGAGCAGCAGGCCGACGCCACCACAGATGAGGCCCGTCAGGGCGAAGCCCTTGCCGTCCTCACCACGCTGGGCGATCTGCTTGTTGGCCACGATGCCGAGCACGATGGCCACGATGCCGGCGATGATGCCCAGGATCGCGCAGCAGGCCAGCGGGATGCTCGCGATACCGGTCGCCATGGCGCCGATCGCCATGCCGTTCTTCTTGGCCGGGCCACCGGCCGGAGCGCCGTACGCCGGGTACTGCGGAGCGGCATAGGGCTGCCCGTACTGCGGAGCGGGCGACTGCTGCTGCGCGTACGGGTCGTAGGGGTTCTGCGGCGCGGCCGGAGACTGCTGGCCGTAGGCCGGCGACTGCGGGGCGACCGGCGAGCCCGGGGCCGCGTACGGGTCGTAGGGGTTCGGGGCCGGGGCCGGAGTCGGCTGCTCCCCGTAGGCGGGCTGCCCGTAAGCGGGCTGCCCGTAAGCGGGCGGCGGCGAGGCGAACGGATCCTGCGACGGCTGCTGCTGCGGCTGGCCGTAGGGATCGGGGTTGCCGGGCGGCGGGTAGGTCACGCGAGTTCCTTCCATGTATGCACGTCGTGCGGGGTGCGCCGGACATGATCGTCGTGCGGTCGATCACCATCGTACGAACGTGTGTCAGCGGGCGCGGCCCGGCCGCGCCCGCTGCAGGACCGGGGTGCCCGGTCAGTAGGTGCTGGAGCCCGCCTCGTTGATGGCGACGACGAAGATGATGCCGTAGATGCAGCACAGCAGCACACCGAGACCGGTGAAGATGTAGCCCATGACGAGACCGGCGGTGGCCAGGCCGTCGCCGCCCTCGCCGGACTGCTTGATCTGCTTCTTGGCCATGTGGCCGAAGACGATGGCCAGCGGCGCGAAGACGAAGGCGAAGACCAGCGACAGGATCGCCATGGTGTTGGTCGCCGCCGGCGGAGCGGCGTACGGCTGCGCGCTGTAGGGCTGCGCGGCGTACGGCTGCTGCGGCTGCTGGCCGTACTGCGGCGCGGCCGGGGAGCCCGGGGCGGCGTACGGGTTGTACGGGTCAGGCTGCGGCTGCTGCGGCTGACCGTACGGGTCCGGCTGCTGCGGCTGCTGACCGTAAGGGTCAGGGTTACCCGCTGGGGGGTAGGTCATCGTTCGGCTCCTGATTTCCTCATCGGAGCGAACCGCGTAGGATGCGCGGCCGTGCTCCCGGGGTGGCGTACTGGCGCAGGGTACTAGACGGGGTGAAGCTTTTCACAGAGGTTCTGGTCGCATCCCACCTTCTCGCGGGATCGATCCACGCGAGATACTCATCGAACCTGAGTTACCGTTTAGTAACTTCGTTCACCTGGAGGGTTCGCCATGCCCCGCCTCGCCCGTACGCACGGACTCACCGACATTCAGGAATCCATCCTGGCCACCGTCCACGAGTTCGTCGACAAGGAGATCATTCCCCGGGCGCAGCGGCTGGAGCACGATGACGCCTATCCGACAGACATCGTCGACGGCATGCGGGAGATGGGCCTGTTCGGACTGACCATTCCGGAGGAGTTCGGCGGGCTCGGCGAATCCCTGCTCACCTACGCCCTCGTCGTCGAGGAACTCTCCCGGGGCTGGATGTCGGTCAGCGGCATCGTCAACACTCACTTCATCGTCGCGTACCTGGTGTCGCAGCACGGCACGGCCGAGCAGAAGGCCAGGCTGCTGCCGCGGATGGCGACCGGCGAGGTCCGGGGCGCGTTCTCGATGTCGGAGCCGGAGACCGGGTCGGACGTGTCGGCCATCAAGACCCGGGCGGTGCCCGACGGCGACGACTACGTCCTCAACGGACAGAAGATGTGGCTGACCAACGGCGGCTACTCCAGCGTCGTGGCCACCCTGGTCAAGACCGACCTGGGCGCGCCCAGCGTCTACGGGAACATGACCACCTTCCTGTTGGAGAAGACGCCCGGCTTCGGGGAGACCGCGCCCGGCCTGACCATTCCCGGCAAGCTCGAGAAGATGGGCTACAAGGGCGTCGAGACCACCGAGATGGTGCTCGCCGACCATCGCGTACCGGCGTCGGCGATCCTCGGCGGCGAACCCGGCAAGGGCTTCTACCAGATGATGGACGGCATCGAGGTCGGCCGGGTCAACGTCGCCGCCCGAGCCTGCGGCATCTCGTTGCGCGCCTTCGAACTCGCCGTCGCGTACGCGCAGCAGCGGCGTACCTTCGGCAAGCCGATCGCCGAGCACCAGGCGGTGGCGTTCAAGCTGGCCGAGATGGGCACCAAGATCGAGGCGGCGCACGCCCTCATGGTGAACGCGGCCCGGTTGAAGGACTCCGGTCAGCGCAACGACGTCGAGGCCGGCATGGCCAAGCTGCTCGCCAGCGAGTACTGCGCCGAGGTCGTCCAGGAGGCGTTCCGGATCCACGGTGGCTACGGATACTCGAAGGAGTACGAGATCGAGCGCCTGATGCGGGAGGCGCCGTTCCTGCTCATCGGAGAAGGCACGAGCGAGATCCAGAAGACCATCATCTCGCGCGGGCTGCTGCGGGATTACCGCTTGTGATGCCGGGTATCCCAGCTGCCGAGGAGTAGGGTGAGCTGCGCCACCGCACGGGTGGGAATGCCCGGCACCCCCTGCTCGTTGCGATAGACGCAACCATTGGCATAGATCGGAGCGTGACATGGCGACCGTGGAGTTGACCGCCGCCAACTTCGACGAGATCACC
This sequence comes from Hamadaea sp., assembly GCA_013361475.1. Classification (GTDB taxonomy): domain Bacteria; phylum Actinomycetota; class Actinomycetes; order Mycobacteriales; family Micromonosporaceae; genus Hamadaea. Next base: position 19,959 of record JABFYB010000025.1, on the reverse strand, counting down.
AACAAGGACGGCATCGTCCTGGTGGACTTCTGGGCGAGCTGGTGCGGCCCGTGTATGCGATTCGCGCCGGTCTACGACGCCTCCTCGCAGAAGCACGAGGACATCACCTTCGCCAAGGTCGACACCGAGGCGAACCCCGACATCGCGATGAAGTTCGACATCCGGTCGATCCCGACGATCTGGGCGATCAAGGACGGCGTGATCGTCTTCGCTCAGCCGGGCGCGCTTCCGGGCGCCGCGCTGGAGGAACTCATCGGCAAGGTCCGCGAGCTGGACATGGACGAGGTGCGCAAGCAGCTCGCCACCCAGGCGCAGGGCTGATTCGAAAAGCTAGACCGCGGCGCGGTCGGCCTCGTCCTTGGACGCGGTCGGCTGCGCCGTCGGCTGTGCACCTGCTGACGGCACGGCCAGCCAGTGATCCACCTTCCGTTCCACGACGAAGCTGAGGAACGGGATCGTTCCGGCGATCATGACCCCGAGCGTACGCGTCAACGGCCAAGTGGTCCGCCGGGCGAGGTCGAAGGTGATCACGAGGTAGATGGCGAACAGCCAGCCGTGGATCGGGCCGATGATCTGCACCGGCAGCGAGTTGTCCCCGAAGTACTTGATCGGCATCGCGATCAGCACCAGCACCAGCAGCATCACGCCGACGACGTACGCGGCGACGCGGTAGCGGGTGTGCGCGGCTTTCATGACGTCTCCTGCATCTGCTGGGCGTTCTGCGGGCGCTGGCCGGGCTCATCGGCGCGCTCGCCGGGATAGTCGGCCGGGCGGGCGCCGGGATGCGCCGCCAACCAGGCCAGAAGTCGGTTGTACTCGGCCAGCTCAGGGTCGTCGTCGGCCGGGACGGCCGCGGTGGCGCTGGTCACCGGCCGGTTCGTGACGACGGGACGGCCGAATCCGGTGCTCGGGGCCTTCTCGGCGGGCTTCGCCGGGGCACGCCCGAGCGCCAGCCGCATTTCGCGTACCCAGATCAGCACGACGAAGCCCGCGAACGCCGGCCAGAAGAAGGCGTACCCGAAGCTGAGGACATTGCCCCCCATGGCCCGCGTGATCTGCCACCAGGTGAGCCCACCGGAGGCGAGGACCATGACCACCGCCAGCGTGTGGCCGGCCAGCCAGCGGGGTGTGAGCAGGGGTCGCACACCTTGAGGTTACTAGGGCCGCGAACAGGCGAGGACTGCGCCTTCGGCGCGACTGTCAGTGCGCCTTCGGCACCATGCTGAGTTTGATGGTCATGGAGCCTTCGGCACCATGCTGAGTTGGATGGTCATGGTGCCTTCGGCACCATGACTCTCCGCTTGAAGATGCAGACCATGGTGCCGTCCTGCTTGTAGCCGCGCGTCTCGACGGTGATCACGCCCCGGTCGGGCTTCGACTCGGACTCGCGCTTGTCCAGGACGGTGGTCTCGCCGTAGATGGTGTCGCCGTGGAAGGTCGGCGCGACGTGGCGCAGCGACTCGACCTCGAGGTTGGCGATCGCCTTGCCGCTGACGTCGGCGACCGACATGCCCAGCAGCAGCGAGTAGATGTAGTTGCCGACCACCACGTTGCGCTTGAAGTCGGTCTGCGTCTCGGCGTAGTGCGCGTCGATGTGCAGCGGGTGGTGGTTCATGGTCAGCAGGCAGAAGAGGTGGTCGTCGTACTCGGTGACCGTCTTCCCGGGCCAGTGCTTGTAGACCGCGCCGACTTCGAACTCCTCGAAGTACCGACCGAACTGCATGGGACCATCCTTCGGGTGCTGGACGACGATGTCCACGTCCGGACCCGGCGCGCCGCCTGACGGTCCTACGGACGCCTGAGAAACGAGACGCCTGAGAACGCAATGAGCGGCGGGGCCCTAACGCACCCGCCGCCCACGCTCTTGATAAAACATCTTGCCCGAATATGGCTTGACCTGTATAGAGGTTTGTTCGCGTTAGGCAGATCACATCGCTGACGGATAATTGACCGTCACTGAGGGTAACGAGAGTGCCTTTCGTTTACATCGGCGTGCGAGGCGTCCTCGCGGGCATATGCTGACCTCGAGGAGGTCGTGTCATGCCGAGCCAACCAACGGCAGGCCCGTGGGCCCGATCCGCGCCGCCGATCGCCTTCGCACCGGATGAGTGGGACCTGCTCACCCGCCTGCCCGCTCGAGTCATGATCGCCGCTACGTCGGCCGAACCCGACAGCGACCGGCGTACGGTCGCCGAGGGCCTGGCCGGCATCGACGCCATCGCCGCCGGGACGGTGTCCGACTCCGACCTGGTTCGTGCGGTGGTCGCGGCGATCTACGCCGAAGCCGATCCGGATCCGCCCAGCGCCGAGCAGTTCCGCGATCGTCACGCCGGCATCACCGAGGTCCTGGTGAACTGCCGCGCCGCCAGTCTCGTGCTGGCCCGGCGGGCCGATCCCGCCGACGCCGCCGCCTATCGGCAGTGGCTGCAACACATCGCCGCGCGGGTGTGCGGCGCCGCGCGTACCGGGGTCTTCGGGCACCGGGTGAGCGACGCCGAGACCGCGTTCCTCGCGGATCTCCACCGCGCTCTGCAACCCTGACCGGCCGAGCCCGCCGATCCCGGCGGGCTCGGCCGTTACGCTCGGCCTCATGCCGTCGCACCTGCAAAGTTGGTACGCCCACCGCGACCAGCCGGACGTCGTGCTGGTCGACGGCTTCCACGCCGTGAAGCACGCGCTCCGATTCGGCGCCGACGTGCTGGCGGTGCTCGCGACCGACAAGCCGGCCGCGATGGCGCTGGCGCACGAGCTGGCGCCCGATCTCGCCGGGGCGTTCGAGATCCTCGCCGCGTCGGTGGAGCCGGCCGTCTTCGCCGACCTGGTGCCCCGGCCGCATCCGACCGGGGTGGCCGCGCTCGCCCTGCGGCCGTCGCTCGACCTGGCCGCGCTCGCCGGGCGGGACAGCCCCGTCGTCCTCCTGGAGGACCCCCGGCACCTGGGCAACATCGGTGCCGTCGTACGCCTCGCGGCCGGATTCGGCGTCGCCGGCGTACTGACGACCGGGGTGACCGATCCCTGGCATCCGGCCGCCCTCCGGGGCAGCGCGGGGCTGCACTTCGCCACCGCGGTCGCCCGAATCGACCTCGGGACCCGCCCGGCGGGCCCGGTGTACGTGCTCGATCCGGACGGCGCGGACATTCGGGACCTGACCTTCCCGGACGACGCGGTGCTCGCGTTCGGCACCGAACGGCACGGAGTCTCCGCCGAGCTGCGGGCGATGGCCACACAGCTGGTCGCGATCCCGATGCGGCCCGGCGTCTCCAGCTTCAACCTCGCCACGAGCGTGGCGATGGCGTTGTTCCACTGGACCACGCGAGATCGGCAGCGGATGGTCGACTCCGCTTGACGCGAGGGGCCGTCGAGAGCAGGGTGAAGTCTGTGGGGATGGTCGTCTCGTGCCCGCGGTGCGGTGGCCCGGTGCGGCCGCCGGATCTCATGCGGTCCGTGTGGCGCTGCGACCGCTGCGGCCCCGTACCTCCGTTGCACGTCGCCGAACACGCCGCCGCGGAGACCGTCAACACCGCCGCCACCCTCGCCGCCAAGGCGGAGTTCCCCGTCTGGTGCCCGTGGCCCCTGCCGACCGGCTGGATGGTGACCGGACTGGGCTGGGCGGGAGACGAGCGTACGGGGATCTCGGCGACCGTCATCGCCTGCAGCGGACCGGCGTCGCTGATCGACGGCCCGGCCGACATGCTGTTCATCGCCGAGGACCCGGGCGTCGGCCTCGGCGTACGCTTCGCCGGCCTGCCCGGGCCGGACCCCGGTCCCACCATCACCGAGCTGGCCGTCACGACGCTCGCCCACGCCAAGGTCAAAGTGGCCGGTCATCCGGCTCCGATGTGGGCACTCGACGCGCCCGAGGATCGAAGCGCGTACGTGGGAGAGGCGCGGGGCCGGTGGCTGTGGACGGTCGCGTGGCCCGCGCCCGCCGGATACCTGCTCGCGGAGGATCTGTCCTTGCACGACCTCGCCGAGTGGGTCCCGGGTGGACTCGTCTTCGGCGCCGCGTCGCCTTACCTCTCAGGACGGTCCTGACCAGGCCGTTAGTGCATCCGGCGCGGTCACTCCGAAGTGCGCGAATGATTCACTGAGGACCCCCTGGACTGCTAGGCTTATGCCCGAATGCGGCGAATGGGCGCCGCGTGGAGGGGGAGTGGACCGCATGGTCAAGAAGATCCTCGTCTGGGGCGGGCTTGCCTTTCTGATCTTCTTCGTGGCGTTCCGACCTGACTCGGCGGCCAACGTCGTGAAGTCGATGGGGGGCACCGTGATGGACATCGCGCAAGGCGTCGGTGACTTCGTCTCCAGCCTCGTGGCCTGATCGGCCGGTTCACCCCCGATGACGACCGGACCTTTTGAGCCCGACGGCTCCGACGAGCCGCGGCGCGACCGCGACAACGAACCGATTCCCCAGGCTCGTGGGGAATCCGCTCCTCAGTCCGATGACGACACTCATTTCATCGGCCGCGCGCACGTAGGTGCCGCGGCCGGTGCCGCTTCCGCCGGCGGCGCACCGCCACCGCCATACGCGGGTGGGCCGGACGACTTCCCGGACATCAGCGAGGAGGAGGTCTCCGGGCTCGGCGGCGGAGCGGGCGTCCCGATCAGCCCCCGGCGCGTGCTGCCGCTCGAGGACGAGCCGAGCGCTCTGGTGGCGCGCTATCTCTTCCCGACCGAGCGCTATCGCGGTGAGTGGCGCAAGCACTGGATCCACTTGATCAACCACATCCTGGTGGGCGCGGTGGCCACACTGGCCCTGGGCTACCTCACCGGGTTCCTGGCCAAGCAGGACATGCCGAGCCTCAGCGTCATCGCCGTCGTGGTGTACGCACTGGTCATGGGCTGGGTGGCCTGGAGCGTGGCGGACTGGTACTACGACCGGTTCATCCTGACGAACAAGCGGGTCATGGTCGTCCGTGGGTTGATCACCCGAAACGTCGCCATGATGCCGCTGCTGCGGGTCACCGACATGAAGTACGAGCAGTCGCCGTTGGGCCGCATGCTCAACTACGGCACGTTCGTGCTGGAGTCGGCCGGTCAGGACCAAGCCCTGCGCGAGGTCAAGCACCTGCCCAACCCGAACGAGCTCTACCTGCGCGTCGTCGAGGAGATGTACGAGCCGGCCGCCGTCGAGGCGCGCCTCGGCCGAGAGGCCGAAGACGAGGGCTGACCATTCGGACCCTGGTCCTCCTCCCATGGGATGTGCCACTCTGTGGGACACGACACAGGGTGCCGGGCGGGGAGGCGGTGGCGCGCGTTGGCTGGAAGGTCCACGATCGAGGACGAGTTCCGCGAGTTCGTCGCGGCTCGTTCCGGTGCCCTCCTGCGCAGCGCGTACCTGCTCGCCGGGGACTGGGCGACCGCCGAGGACCTCCTCCAGACCGCGTTGACCAAGACCTATCTCGCCTGGCGGCGGCTCGGCGAGATCGAGGCCGTCGAGCCGTACGCGCGACGCGTACTGGTCAACACGGCGACCTCGTGGTGGCGGCGGCGCTGGCACGGTGAACGGCCGACGGAGTTCCTGCCGGAGCGGGCCGTCGCCGACGCCACCGAGGAGCAGCTCGACCGGGATCTTCTCTGGAAGCATGTGAAGGCGCTCCCGGCACGACAACGCGCCGTGCTAGTTCTGCGTTTCTACGAGGACATGTCCGAAGCGCAGACCGCCGAACTCCTCGACATCTCCCCGGGAACCGTCAAGAGCCAGACATCCCGGGCACTCGGCACCCTCCGGCAGCGGCTCGCAGCCGAGGGCGTCCAGATTCCGGGGCTGACCCTGCCCGAACCGAAGCCCGCGTCCCGGCCCGCCCCGGCGGCGGAGCAGCGACCGGCGACCGAACGCCGGGCCGCTCCCGCCGCAGCCAAGCCGCAACGCGTACCGGCTCCGCGGAGCAGCAGCGCCCGTCCGGCCATTCCGGTCCCGGCGGAGGGGCGATGAAGAGCGCGCCCTCCGAGACCGAGGCCACCCGAGCCCTCCGCGAGATGTTCGCGGCCCAGGCCCGGGAGGTGCCCGTCGCCCAGGATCTGTCCGGCGTGACCGTGCGGCGGGCTCGCAAACTCGCCCGGCGCCGGGCGGCCCTCGGCGGTCTCGCCGCCACCGTGGCGTTCGTCCTGACGATCACCGGCATCGGCGTCTGGCGGCAGTGGACCGCCCCGGTCGAGCAGTCCGACCTCGCCGGGTCGTCCGGCCGGGTGGAGTTCGAGGCGGACGCCCATCAGGTCCCGATGGGCAGCGGCACCGCTCCGCTCATGGTGGACCTCGTCCTCGGCAATCGCCTCTACGACGCCACCAACGGGACCTGGCGCGACCTCAAGGGCGGCACCGACTCGGGCGTTGTGCGTACCCAATCCGGCTGGTTGGTCGGCGGATCGACCACCTTGCGCCTGCTGCGGACCGATGGGTCCCAGGTGCCGTTGGCCGACGCGGTCGACGGCTGGGCGGTCAGCGCGGACGGGTCGGAGGTGGCCGTGGTCCGGGGCGAGACCCTGCAGCTGGACCGGCTGGGCCGCGACGGCCTGCAGAACCTCGTGACCGGCGCCATCCCGGCCGGCTGGCGGCCGATCGGGTTCCTCGCCACCGCTGTGCTGCTGACGTCGAGCGACCGCAGCCAGTTCGCGGTCTGGCGTCGCGACGGCACCTTCGACAAGGCCGACGGGCTGACCCAGGTCTACCCGAGCTTCCAGTCCGACACCTTCGCCGTCGTCCCGGGCTCGGTCGGCCGGCCCTGCCTCGTCCGGGTCTCGGTGAGCAGTGGTCACCTCGAACGCGAGGACGCGGCCGGGTGCCACGAGTTCCTGGAACGAGGGGCGGCGCACGCCGTCGTCTCACCGAACGGGCAGAACCTCGCCACGCCGTTCGACGGTGGACTGTGGATCATCAACCTGGCTCGGTCCGTGACCGCCGCGAGCGCCAACGGGGCGGCCGCCCCGGTCTGGATCGCGGCCTGCGCCTCCGACGCCGACGCCGTTCCGGTCTGGCAGGATGACGCCACCGTGATCACGACTTTCCGCGGCGACCTCGTGGCCTGCGCGGTCGACGGCACGCAGCGCGCCGTGCAGGCGCCACAGGGCGTACCGTCCGGCGGGCGGCTCGTCACGATCAAGCGGTAGCAGGTCCGACGGGATCTTCGCCGGGGAGTATCCGGCCGGTTGACGCCCGTCACGCCCTATGGTGACGAGTGTGAACATGCAACTGTTCGGCGAGATGTTCGTAACCCTGCTCGTCATCACGGACCCGCCGGGCATGGTCCCGATCTTCCTGGCGCTCACCGGCGCGCTGCCGGCGCGGGAGCGCAACCGGGCCGCGTGGCAGGCGGTCGCGCTCGCCCTCGTGGTGATCGTGATCTTCGCGGTCGCCGGGCAGAAGATCCTGGACTACCTGCAGATCGACCTCCCCGCCCTGCAGGGAGCCGGTGGACTGCTGCTCATCCTCGTCGCGCTCGAGTTGCTCACGGGCAAGGCCGACGACCCGCACCAGCAGGCCACCTCCAACATCGCGCTCGTGCCGTTGGGCACGCCGCTGCTGGCCGGGCCGGGCGCGATCGTCGCCACCATGCTCGAAGTGCGCAAGGCCGACGAGCCGGTCGACTACGTCGCCATCTCCCTGGCGATCATCGCCGTGATGGTGGCCGTCTGGCTGGTGCTGCGGTTCTCCGGGACGCTCGTGCGCATCCTGCGGCCCGGCGGGATCGAGGTGCTCACCCGGATCGCCGGTCTGCTGCTGGCGGCGATCGCGGTGCAGCTCATGGCCGGCGCGATCGGGCAGTTCGTCGACGCGTACCGGTCGTCGCGGGGGATGTGAGCGGGCGTTGTCAGACCGGTGCGGCAGGATGGTCGCATGACGTCGGAACGCACGGGCAGCATCCCGGAGCAACTGGGCTTCGACCTCGGCGAGCTGCCCGACCGGCTGTTCACCTGCACGCCCAGCAAGCTGACGTCCTATCTCGACTGCCCGCGGCGCTACCGCTACGCGTACGTGGACCGGCCCGCGCCCCCCAAAGGCCCGCCGTGGGCGCACAACTCGCTCGGCGCCAGCGTGCATACGGCGCTCAAGAATTGGTACGCCGTGGAGCCCGCCCGTCGTTCGTCGGTCGCGTTGGCGCCGTTGCTCCGGGCGACCTGGGTCACCGAGGGCTACCGGGACGCCGACCAGCAGCGGGAGGTCTTCGCCCGGGCGCTCGCCTGGCTCGAGAGCTACATCGCCACGCTGGACCCGGCCGACGAGCCGGTCGGCGTCGAGCGGGTCGTCGCGGCGAAGACGTCGGTGCTGGCCCTGTCCGGGCGGGCCGACCGGATCGACCGCCGGGGTGACGAGCTGGTCATCGTGGACTACAAGACCGGTCGTTCGACGAGTACGCCGGACGACGCGCGCGGCTCGCTGGCGCTCGCCCTTTACGCGTACGCGGCGACGCGGCAGTTCCGCCGCCGGTGCACCCGGGTGGAGCTGCACCACCTGCCGACGGGCACCGTCGCGGCGCACGAGCACACCGAGGAGACCCTGCAACGGCAGGTGACCCGGGCCGAGGGGACGGCCAAGGACATCATCGCGGCGGAGAAGCAACTGGCGCAGGGGCGGGACCCCGACGACGTCTTCCCGCCGCAGCCGGGCGCGCTGTGTTCGTGGTGCGACTACCGCAAGACCTGCCCGGCCGGAGCCACTGCTCCCGTCCGTGAGCCCTGGACGTCGGTCACGTTGCCGACGGGCGACGAGAGCTGACCGCCGCCACCGCGAAGACGTCGGGGACGCCGTCCTCCGGGCCGGCCTCGACGGTGTCGACGATCTCCAGTCCGGCGGCCGGGAAGGCGTTGAGGAGATCGGCCAACGGCAGGTGCCAGGCGCCCACCCGGTTGCGTACGCCCTGCGTGGTGAACGAGTCCCAGCGACGTTCGCGCCGGTGGTAGCCGCCGTCGACGATGATCCGGGCCGGATCGCTGCGGTCGGCGAAGGCCCCGGTGAAGCAGGGATGGATTCCGACGTGGACGAAGCGGCCGCCGGACCGGACGACCCGGGCCGCCTCGCCGATGACGCCCGGGTAGTCGGGCAGGTCGGTGTGGGTCAGGATGCTCACCGCGAGGTCGACCGACCCCGTCGCGATCGGTAGCGCGGCGGCGTCGGCGGCGGCGACGGGCAGGATCCGCCGGGCGTGGCGCAGCTGTCCCGTCGACAGGTCGACGCCGACCGGCCGCCAGCCCAGGTCCCGCAGCACTCCGGCGCGCGCGCCGGTGCCACAGCCGATGTCCAGGCAGGTACGCCCGTCCCCGGGCGGGACGAGTCGCTGGAGGACGTCGGCGACGCGCTCCGAATAGGAGTTGTGGAGTCCGCCGACCCAGTCGGCGTACCAGTCGGCGATTTCGTCGTACGCGGCCACGGGCATGCGCTCACGCTAAGCCGCTCGACGCGGCTTCGCCGCACCCGTTCACGCCGGGCGAACATCGACTTAGGGGAACGATCAGGGTGCTGCGGACACGGCACGCCGGTCGATCACGCACATAAGTTCATGATCGCGCGGAAAGGGCCAGGCCGGGCCAGGCCAGGCGAGGCGAGGCGAGGCGTGGGAGGGGGAGGGGGTTAGTCCAGGGTGCGGCGGGATTGGCAGTCGGGGCAGAGGCCCCAGAACGTCACCTCGGCCTCGTCGACTTCGAAGCCGTGTGCGGTGTTCGGGTCGAGGCAGGGCGCCGAGCCGACCGTGCAGTCGACGTCGGCGACCAGTCCGCAGCCTCGGCAGACCACGTGGTGGTGGTTGTCTCCCGTACGCGCCTCGTACCGCGCGGGCGATCCGGCCGGTTCGATCCGGCGGGCGAGTCCCGCGCGGGAGAGCGCGCCGAGGACGTCGTAGACGGCTTGGGTGGAGACCGAGTCGATGCGTTCCCGGACGCGCCGGGTGATCTCGTCGACTTCGAGGTGGCCGCCGCCGTCGAGGACGTCGAGCACGGCCAGCCGCGGCCGGGTGACACGCAACCCGGCCGAGCGGAGCTGCTCCTCACCCGACATGCTGATATCAAAGCACGGTCTCTGGAACGGTCCAAGAAAACGGTCGATGAGGTCGCGTGGATCACCGACTACGCTGTGCCGCGGAAGGGTCGCACGACCCACGGGGGCCGCTCGGTGAGACATCGAGGAGAAGCGCGTGTTCCAGTACATTCTGGGCATTCCGGCCCATCCGTTGATCGTGCACTTCGCGATCGTCTTCGTCGTCCTGCTCGTCGCCGGTTCGGCCGTCTACGCGCTGGTCCCGCCGGTGCGGCGGCGTACGGGGTGGGCGGTCGGGCTGCTCGCCGTGGCCGGCCCGATCGCGGCCTGGGTCGCCACGGAGTCGGGCGAACAGCTGGAGAAGCTGGTCATCGCCCAGGGCTACCCGCAGGAATTCCTCGCGAAGATCAACCAGCACGTCACCTACGGCGACCGCACCTGGTACTTCAGCGCCGGCCTCGGAGTGGCGACGTTGCTGCTGATCTTCGTCTCGACTGCGATCGGCAAGCGCCCGGCCGCCGAGGGGGAGAGCCGCCGCGGCTCGCTCCTCGCCACCATCGGGCTCGGCCTGGTCGTCCTCGTGCTGGCCGGCTTCACCGGCTACTACCTCTTCAAGACCGGGGACACCGGCGCCCATCTGCGGTGGGTCGACTTCGCGCAGAAGTGACGAACGGGTAGAAGGGGAGGAATGACGCCGTTCCTCCCCAGGTTCGCGGTTTTGGCGCTCGCCGTCGGACTGCTCTCCGCGTGCACATCGACTGATACGCCGAAAGCCGCGACCGAGTCTCCCCAGCCGGTGCGCAGCTCTCCGCGTACCAGTGAGATCACGGTCGTGGGAGCCGGTGACATCTTGGTCCACCCGCAGGTCTGGGCCCAAGCGCAGCGGGACGGTGGTTTCGCGGCGATGTTCGCCGGCGTGCGCGCCGTGATCGCGGGCGCCGACCTGGCGCTCTGTCACCTGGAGACCCCGGTCGGCGAGCCGTTCCGGGGGTATCCGCGGTTCAACGCGCCGCCCGCGGTCGTGGCCGGCATCAAGGCGACCGGGTTCGACGGCTGCTCGACGGCCTCGAACCACACCTTCGACCAGGGGCAGGACGGCGTCACCAAGACGATCGCGGCGCTGGACGCGGCCGGTCTGGGCCACGCGGGGACGGCGAGCCGACCGGCCGACGCCGGGCACGCGACCGTCTACACCGTCCACGGCGTACGCGTCGCGCACCTGGCCGCGACGTTCGGCTTCAACGGGCTGGCGGCCCCCGGCGGCAACACCTGGCTGGCCGAACGGATCGATCCCGACCGGATCCTGGCGGAGGCGCATCGGGCCAAGCTGTCCGGGGCCGCGATCGTCATCGTCAGCCTGCACTGGGGCACCGAGTACCGCCACGACCCGAACGCCGATCAGCTCGCCTGGGCGAATCGGCTCGCCGGGTCGCCGGACATCGACCTGATCCTGGGCCACCACGCGCACGTCGTGCAGCCGATCCGGCGCATCAAGGGCACCCCGGTCGTCTTCGGCCTGGGTAACGAGCTGGCCCGGCACGCCGCCCCGGAGAACGCCAACCGGGAGGGGCTCATGGTTCGGGTGACCTTCGCCGAGACCGGTACGCGCTGGGCGGTCAAGACGGTGGAACCGCTGCCGACCTGGGTGGACCTGAGCCCTGGCATCCGCATCGTCGACCTGACGTCGGCGCTCGGCGAGACCGGGCTCGACGCCGCCCGGCGGCGGACCTATCAAGCCGCCTACGACCGGGTCCTCCAGTACGCCCGCAGCTGACTCTGCTCAGCGCCGGCTCGGCGCCGCCTTCGCGCTGGATCAGGGTTCCGGGTCGAATCTTGATCCAAGATTCGACCGAGAACCCTGATCCAGCGCCCCATTCGGCGCGGACGTCAGCGGGTCAGAAGAGCCACATCACGAGTACCAGCGCGCACAGGGTCAGCGCGGCGATACCGCCGATGAAGAAGGTGAACTGCCGGGCGGCCGCGTCCTCCCGGTCGAGCGCGGCATGGTCCTGAGGCGGCAGTTTGCGGGGGAAGGACTCGCCCTCGATGATCTCCGGCTGGTAGTTCGGGTCGTGCGGCGTGACCGGCGGACCCGCGTACTCGGACACCCGTGGACCTCCTAAGCTGGCTGTGTGGCCCGTGACGACCTGACTGCCGAGGCGCACTCCCCGGATGACGACCGGGAGGTCCAGCTCGAACCCGAGGAGCCGCCGATCCTGCCGGACCGGACGGTGGATGAGACCTCGACGGGGTGGAACGACGAGTGGGACTCCAACGACTCGCGGCTGCTCGAGGATCGTCCGCCGCACTGGTGAACCCCGTCGACCAGCGCGGTGTTACGTCCTAATTGCCGAGCTTATCCCTGATTTGGGTGAGCAGGCGTACCTCGTCGGACATCTCTTCCTCGACGAGCTTGCCGCGTCGCTTCGCCCAGGCGTTCATGGGCACGACGACGAAGTAGTAGACCGCGGCCGCCGTGAGCAGGAACGTGATCACCGCTCCGATGAAGGCGCCGTAGTCGAAGGTCTCACCACGGATCTTCCAGACTCCGCCGGTGCCGTGGCCGCCGGTGATCACGGCGATCAACGGCTCCAGGAACGACTTCGTGAACTGCGTGATCATCGCCCCGAAGGCCGCGCCGATCACGATGCCGACGGCTAGATCGACGACGTTGCCGCGGGCGATGAACTCCTTGAACCCCTTGAACACGCGGCTCATTGTCGCCCGGTCGGGGCGCTGAGCTCAGGAAGACGCGCTGGCGGAGCTGGACGAAGAGGATGAACCGGACGATCCGGATGAGCTGGACGAAGACGAGCTCGACGACGATCCGCTCGACGATCCGCCGGCGGCCTTCCGGGAGTCGGTTCGGTAGAAGCCCGAGCCCTTGAAGACAACGCCGACGCCGGAGAAGAGCTTGCGCAGCGTGCCGTCGCACTCCGGGCACTGGGTCAACGGCGCGTCGGTGAACGACTGCACGGCCTCGAGCTGGTGACCACAGGCCGTGCACGCGTACTGGTACGTGGGCACGATTCCTCCAATTGACGCCGGCCGGGTGAGGGCTGGCACTCTACCTCTTCGAGTGCCAATAGTGGCACGGCGACCTCGCCAGTCTCAACTCAGCGAGGCAACGGGATCATTCCGCCCAGCGGTGTGACGACCGCCGTCACGCGCCGGTCGTGCGGCTGAGCAGGCAGCCTGTGAACAAGCTCACCGTCGTGGAGCAGGGCGAGGACGGGCGTCCCGGTCGGGACTCGAGCCAGCGCCCGGTCGTAACTGCCCCCGCCGCGGCCCAGTCGCACGCCGGTCCGGTCGACAGCCAGCGCGGGCACGATGATCAACTCGGCCTCCGCGATCGCCGCCGGGCCGAGGCGTTCGCCGGGGTCGTTCCAGTCGCGCCAGTCCAGGTCGTTGTCGCTCATCAGCACAGGCACGAGTACGCGGGGCGCACCGGACGCCGCCGCCAGCAGCGCCGGAAGAGATCCGTCCAGGTGCACCCCAGGCTCGGTGCCGAACGGTTCGTACGCGGCGATCACGGCCGGCTGCGTTGTGCGTACAAGATCTGACAGATGGGCCACGACGCGCCGCGACGCGTCGGCCAACTGATCCACGGTGCGCTCGCGACGGGCCGTGAGCAGCGCGGATCTGACCGTCGCCTTGTCGGCGGCGATCTCCGCCGGAAGATCGACCGGTACCACCGGGAGAGGATCCGAAAAATCCGACACGCGACACTTCCGTAACAACCCGACCGTAGGGGGCGAACCGTGCAAGCATCGCACCCGCGACAGCTGCCAATTCTACGGACCACGGAGTGAGCGGTGACCCTGCGTACCCGGCTGACCAGCGCCTTCCTCGCCACGGTGCTGGCTCCGGTGCTGGTCGGCGCATTGGTCGCGGGCAGTGTCCTCACCTCCGTCGCGCGCGACCAAGCCGCGCAGCGGCTGGCGGTGGCGGCGTCGGCCGTGCGGACCAGCGTGATCGCGTTGTGCGGGCAGCTCGGAGCGGTCGCGCAGGCGGTCGCGGCAGCTCCCGCACCGGACCGCGCCGTGGTGGCCCAGGGATATGTGGCGCGGGGTCTCGCGACCGGCGTGCACATCGAGACGGGTGGCGAGGCGGACTACGCGGGGATCACCACACCGGGCGCGCCCCCGCCGCCGTGGGCCGACTGCCCGCCGGGGTCGGCGACCGACATCGGCCCGGCCAGCTTTGAAGGTCTCGCCGCGCGCGTCGACCTGATGTCCGACGGCCAGACCATCGGCAGCGTGTACGCCGCCCAGACCGTCGACCGGGCCTTCCTGAAGCGGCTCAGCGACGCCGTCGGGGTCGATGTCGAGCTGCGGGCAGGGTCGTTCTTCCATGCCTTCGGCGACTCGGCCGAGGTGACCGATCCGGCCGACGACTTCGAGGCGCTGCCCCGCGCGCAGACCACCTCCGCGCCCGTCGAATCCGGCGCTTTCGAGCGGGTCCTCGGCGCGGGCGACGGGCTGCCGTTGCCGTTGACGTTGTCCGTCCCCGAGCCCGACGCGTACGCCCGCTACGCGATGCTCGCCGCGATCGTGCTCATCACCGCGGCCGCCGCCGTCCTCGTGGCGTGGTGGCTCGCCCGGACGACCACGGCTCCGCTGGCCAACCTCGTGACCGCCGTCGACCGGGTCGCCGAGGGCGACCTGCAGGCGCGCGTACCGGTGCGGGGCGACGACGAGATAGGACAGGTCGCCGCGGCGTTCAACCGCATGACCGGCGAACTGGAGTCCTACGTAGACGCCTTGACCGCCAGCCGCGACCAGCTGCGCGGCCAGTTGGGCGTGCTGGGCGACACCCTCTCCAGTACGCACGACCTCCACCGCATTCTCCAGGTGATCCTGCAGACCGCCCGGCACGCCGCCGGAGCCCGCGCCGGAGTGGTGCTCCTCAACGATCCGGCGACCGGACTGCTGACCGGCCAGTGCGCCGAAGGACTCGATCCGGCCGTCCCGATCCGGGTGCCGATCGGCGAGGGGCTGCTCGGCTCGGTCGCGGCGACCGGCGTACCGGTGCGGGGGCGGACCGATCGCGACGGCCCGGTGCTGCTCGCGTCGGAGCCGCAGTGCAAGTCGTACGTCGTCGTGCCGTTCACCCTGGGCGGGCCGGTGCCGACGTCGGCCACCGCCTCGGCCGCTCCCGACCCGGCTTCGCCGGCCGGGTTGTGGCCTGCTGGTTTGCCCGCAGCGCAGGGCGTCCTGGCCGTCTACGACCGGGTCGGCCGGGACGAGTTCGACGACGGCGACCTCGACACGCTGCGGACCTTCGCCGGTCAGGCGTCGGTCGCCGTCGACAACGTCCGGGTGCACGAAGAAGCTCAGCGACTATCGGTCACCGACTCGCTGACCGGGCTGCTCAACTACCGGTCCATGCTGGACTGCCTCCGCCGGGAAGCCGATCGGGCACACCGGTTCGGGCGGCGCCTCTGCGTCCTCGCCCTCGACCTCGACCGGTTCAAGGAGATCAACGACTCCTACGGACACGCCGCCGGTGACGTCGTGCTCGCCGAGTTCGCCCGTCGCGTACGCGCCGAGATCCGCGAGGTCGACCTGGCGTTCCGGCACGGGGGCGAGGAATTCGTGGTCCTGCTGCCCGAGACCGACCTCGCCGGTGGGGTGGCCGTCGCCGACCGGTTGTGCACCGCCATGCGTACGCAGCCGGTGTTGCTGCCGCGCGGACGGGTGGACGTCACCGTCTCCATCGGCATCGCCGTCTTCCCGGAGCACGGAGCGACCGGATCGGCTGTGCTGCAAGCGGCCGACGATGCTCTCTACGCCGCCAAGGCAGCCGGGCGGGATCGGCATAGGACCGCATTCTCACCGGGGGTCGCCTCGGTGCCGCCGGCTTCCCTGCTCGACCCGCCGGCTCCGGCGGGCGGGCCCGCATCGGGTGCTTCACCTGGGGGTTCGACCTCGGCTTCGGCGTCGGAGGCGGCGCTCGGCGCGGGCGATCAGACGGACGGCGCGACAGTGACGGAATTGACCACACGCGGCGCGTCGAGTGGTCCGCATCCCCCTCGACAGGTCAACGGCCGATAGTCTCGCCACATGCTCGGACACACCCCCAACCCAGCAGGCGACGTGGTGACCGCGCCGACGGCGGCAGGCGTCGCCGAGGGTGGCACCCGGCGTGCCACAAAGGCTGTCATCCCCGCCGCTGGGCTGGCAACCCGATTTCTGCCCGCGACGAAGGCCGTACCGAAGGAATTGCTGCCGGTGGTGGACCGGCCGGTTCTGCAATACATCGTGGAGGAGGCGGCACACGCCGAGATCAAGGACATCCTGCTGGTCACCGGGCGGGGCAAGACGAGCATGGTCGACCACTTCGACCGCAACCCCTACCTGGAACAGCGGCTGGAAGCCAAGGGCGACACCCAACGACTGAACGCGGTGCGGCGGACGTCGGAGCTCGCCGAGATCTACACCTGCCGGCAAGGTGAGCCGCTCGGCCTGGGCCACGCCGTCTCCTACGCCGAACTGCACGTCGGCGGAGAGCCCTTCGCCGTCCTGCTCGCCGACGAGTTCTGCGAAGAGGAACGGCCGCTGATGCCGTCCATGCTGGAACTCCAGGCGAAGACCGGCGGCATCGTGCTGGCCTTCATCGAAGTGCCCGACGATCAGGTCGACCGATACGGCATCGCATCCGTCGAGCAGGTGACAGCCGAGTTGGACGCGATCAGCGACGCTGGACCTGTGGTGAAGGTGACTGGGCTGGTCGAGAAGCCGAAGGTCGAGGACGCGCCGAGCAATCTGGCCGTCGTCGGCCGCTATGTGCTGCCCTTCAGCATCTTCGACGCGATCCGCCGCACCAAGCCCGGCAGCGGCGGCGAGATCCAGCTGACCGACGCGATGGCGATCCTGCTCGAGGAGGGCACTCCCGTGCACGGGATCGTCTATCGGGGACACCGCTACGACACCGGCATCCCGCTGGGCTACCTCCAGGCGACGGTGCAGCTCGCGTGCGAGCGCGAAGACCTCGGGCCGGCCTTCCGCCAGTGGCTCGTGGAGTACCTCGCGAACTCCTCCTCCGCGGCGGGCGCTTCGGCCGGGGGAGCCTGACCGGCGGAGATCGACTGGATGACACGGAGATGACCGCAACGGCCGAGTTCGAGTCGGCGTCAGCAGCCGAGCTGACGCCGCTCGCCGACTACCTGGGCAGCGTGCTGCGCAGGCTCAGGGCGCTGCCGGCGCTCGACCTCGACCTGACTCAGGCCCACGGCAACGTGCTGGCCGAGAACGTCCTGGCGCCGCACCCGTACCCGGCCTTCGACTCGGCCGGCATCGACGGGTACGCCGCCCGCGCGGAAGATCTCATCCCGCCCGGACCGGGGCGTCCGGTGCGGCTCAACGTCATCGGCGACCTCTCGGCGTCGAGCTGGCGTCCGGTCCGGCTCACTCCGCAGAGCTGCTTCTCGGTGGCGGCCGGTGCGCCCATGCCGATGGGGGCCGACGTCGTCGTCCCGGTCGACTGGACCGACCAGGGCATGGCGGCCGTCGAAATCCAGCGGCTGCCCAAACGCGGCTTCGGCGTACGCCGAGCGGGCGAGGAGATCGGAGCCGGCGACGTGCTGGCCCGGTCGGGCGCGGTCGTCACACCGGCGCTGGTGGCGGTCCTGGCCGCCAGCGGCATCGGCCACGTCGTCGTACGCCCGACGCCCCGCGTGGTCATCGTGGCCACCGGCGACGAACTCGTCGAAGCCGGCCGGGTCAGCCAGCCCGGCCAGGTCGTCGACGTCAACTCCCACGCCCTGACGGCCGCCGCCGCCGAGGCGGGCGCGCACGCGTACCGGGTGGGGATCTGCGACGACGATCCGGAGGGTCTCCGTGGTCTGCTGGAGGATCAGACCCTCCGGGCGGATCTGATCATCACCACCGGCGGGACCGGCACCGGCCCGGGCGACATGGTCCGGCGCATCCTGTCCCGCCGGGACGGCGGCCGCGCCGGCAGCGTCACCTTCACGGAGGTCTCCCTCTATCCCAGCTCGGTCCTCGGCTTCGGCACCTACGGGACGGCCGAGGAAGTCCCGATCATCTGCCTCCCGGGCGACCCCGGGTCCGCCCTGATCGGCTTCGAGGTGCTCGCCCGCCCGGCGATCCAGCTGCTCGCCGGGGCCGAACCGGTGTTCCGGCCGTCCGTCCGCGGGCACCTCCTCGAAACCGTGACCTCCCCACCGGGACTCCGGGAGTTCCGGCCCGCCCTGGTCGCGGAGCGTCGAGGCGGTGGATACACAGTGCAGCCTTTGGCGGGCGGAACGCGTACGCTGGCGGGGTTGGCCGAGGCGAACGGCCTGCTGGTCCTCGGCGAGCGGGTGACGACCGCCCCGGCCGGGTCCACCGTGGATGTGCTGCTGCTGGACAGGCGACGATGAACAGAGCCTTCGGGTATCCGGCCGTACTCAGCGACGGGCCGGTGCTGCTGCGCCCCTACCTGCGTTCCGACGGACAGGCCTGGTCCGAGGTACGCCAGCTCAACCAGCGCTGGCTCGCGCCCTGGGAGGCCACACCGATCGGGCCGTGGGCGCAGATGAACTCGACGGCCGCCTTCAAGCAGGTCTACAAGGGTCTGCGCGCGGCCGCCAAAGAGGGCGAGGCGATGCCCTTCGCCATCTGTCTGCGACCGCCCGACGGCGGACCCGAGCGTTTCGTCGGCCACATCAACCTCGGCAACATCGTGCGCCGGGCCTTCGCGTCGGCATACTGCGGCTACTGGATCGACTCCCGGGTGGCCGGGCAAGGCATCATGCCGACCGCGCTGGCCCTCGTCGTCGACCACGCCTTCAACGCCGCCGGCCTGCACCGAGTCGAGATCAACATCCGCCCGGAGAACAAGGCCAGCCGCCGCGTCGTCGAAAAACTGGAGATCCGCGAAGAGGCGTACCACCCGCACTACATGTTCATCGACGGAGCGTGGCGCGACCACATCGGGTACGCCGTCACCGTCGAAGACGTCGTGGGCGACGGCGGGCTGCTCCGGCGGTGGCACCGCCTCCGCTCCCAGTGATTTTCTTGCCGATCATGAACTTATCGCCATGATCGACCGGCGTGTCGTGTCCGTACCCTCATGATCGACCCCCGAAGGCCCTGATCGACACGCCGCCCTACGCTGTGATGTCGCGCGTGTCGGCGAGCCTGCGGCCCACTCCGGCGTCTCGCGCTTACCCTCGGTAAACGATCTATCTGATCGCGGGGCCGCCGCCAGGTCCCGATCCGAGAGTGACGGGAGGGGTGAGGGTGCCGACCTCGGTGCTCCTCGCCGTCCTCACCGCTGCCGGGCTGCTCGCCCTGGCGCCGGCGCTCGTGCGCCGGTACGACGCCACCGAGCGGCTGGTGGCGGAGCGGGCGCTGTCGACGGCGCGGGTCCTGTCGAGGAACCGGCGCCAGCGCACCGTGCCAGGACGCCTCCCGGTCAACCCGCCGCGGGCGTTCATCCCGTCGGTGCCGATCGACTACCTGCCGGTCTCGGCCATCCCCGTGGTCAGCGGCATTCCCGTGTCGGCGCCGGCCCGCTCCGGCCCCCGGCCGTCCTCCCGCCGTCCCACCCTCACCGTCGTACCGCGCTCGGCCGTCCCGTACACACTGCGTGACGCGACCGGCGGTCGCAGCCGCCTCAAGCCGGCCGTCTACCGCCGTCGCCGGGTCCTGGCCGCCCTGATCCTCTTCAACGCCGTCGAACTCGTCGGCGTCTTCGCCGTCGGCCCCGGCTTTTGGATCGGCGTCGCCGCCAGCCTCACCCTGCTCGTCGCGTACGTGATGCACTTGCGGAGCCGAGCCCTCCAAACGCAACGCCGCCGCCGCGCCGAGGAGGCCGAGGCCCGCTGGCTCGCGGACCAGCAGGCCGAGGTCCGCCGCGCGCAGCGCCGCCGTGCCGCCGCCCGGCGCGAGGCCGCGCGCCTCCTCCAAGAAGAACTCATCCGCCAGCGCGCGGCCCTCGAAGCCGCGCAAGCGGGCGAGCAAGACCTCCCCCGTGCCGTCGGA
>JABFYB010000504.1 GCA_013361475.1 Hamadaea sp. | reverse complement strand
GACGATGTCGCTCACTAGCGGCTCCGGAAGCGGCGGAACAGCCGTGTCAAGAACGGTTCGTAATGTTCCGTGCGCGGACCCGGCGTCATGCCCCGGCCGCCGTCAGTGAGGTACGGCCCCGGTGGTGCCGAGCCCGGGGCATAGTCCCGAGCCGCGTCCGCCAAATAGGGACCGGGCGGCGGCGAACCCGGCGGCTGCGGCGCGTTCCAGCCCTGGTCACCCAGGTACGGCCCCGGCGGCGGCGAACCCGGCGGCTGCGGCGCGTTCCAATCCGAGTCGGCCAGATAAGGCCCCGGCGGCGGCGAACCCGGCGCCTGCACCGGTACCGGCCACTGCGGCGTAGGTGGCTGCGGCGCGGCGACCGCCGGCGGCGCGCCCCAGCCGTCGTCGGAGAGATACGGGCCAGGCGGCGCCGCAGTAGGCAGATGGAAGTCCTCCGGCAACGGCGGCGGGCTGATCGGCGGCGGAACGGGCTGATCGTCTGGTGTAGACATACACGACCTCCCAGGGCCCGGCAACGGAAAGCGACCACATCGTACTGCCGGGGAACTCTGGCGGAAGCCCGCCCAGAAGGCCTGCCCGCTACTGCTCCTGAGCCCGCTGCACGATCTCGGCGACCTGCCGAGCGAGCGCCTCTCGGCCACCCCGGTTGTCCACGCGCTCATGTGGCACCGCCGGAGCCCGGTCGGGCCGGATCCGCGCCACGTACGCCGCGTAGTCGGCGAGCTTCTGCCCGTCTCGGGCCAGTCCGCGCGCCTCGATCCGGCCCCGCAGCGTCACCGGATCGGTGTGCACCCAGACCAGGCGTACGCGGGGACCGCCGAGCGCGCCGACCCAGGCGTGCCACCGCTCCGGGTCGTGGATCGGGCCGCTGAACGGTCCCGACAGCAACACGGGACAGCCGTGCGAGCGCACTTCCCGCGCCGTCGCGGTGAGTCCGGCGTACTCGTGTTCCTTGATGTGCTCGTCGTACCAGGGTCCTTCGCGTTCGCCCTCCGGCCGCCCGTACGCCGCCAGGGTCGCCGCCACGAAGTCCGCGTACAGGGTGTCCTTGTCGAGCAGGGCCGGAACCGGATCAAGCCGCTCCAGCAGCAGCCCGGCGACGGTCGACTTGCCCGCCCCGGGCGGCCCGGCGACCACCCACACGTCGGCGACCTGGTCTTTCACGCCCCGATGATAGCCTCGTGATCATGTCCGTTCTGGTCGCGTTCAGTGTTTCCCCGGTCGGCACCGGCGAGGACGTCGGGGAGATCGTCGCCGAGGCCATTCGCGTCGTACGCGCGTCTGGCCTGCCCAACCGCACCGACGCCATGTTCACCACGATCGAGGGTGAGACCTGGGACGAGGTGATGACCGTCGTCAAGGCCGCCACGGAGGCCGTCCACGCCCGCTCTCCGCGTACCGGGCTCGTGCTCAAACTCGACTGGCGCGACGGCGTCAGCGGCGCGCTGGACGCGAAGGTCGCGACTGTCGACCGCCTCCTCGGCGAAAAGGCGGACTGACCGGATCGATGAATTTAGTGGCACAATCCCCCCGACCGCCACGAGCCGGCCGGCTCGGTCCGGGTGGTCTTCGTCGGTTCCACCGGCCGTGAGTCCAGCGAACGGAGGAGTTCGACGACCACGTAAGACCTGGGGAGGAGCGAAGACGTGGTTCGCAGGAGTTTGGCGATCTTGGTGATCGCCGTCGCCGGGATGATCATCCCGGGAGCGGTGCCCAGTGGCGCCGCGGTTCTTTCGGCCGGCGAGGTCACGGCCACCACCGTCCTGACGACTCCAGCCCCGGCGGGCGCGGCTACGGCGAACCTCGCCGTCGCCGCCACCGTGGGGCTCAAAGTGATCAGCCACAACATCTGCGGTGGCATGTGTCAGCACGGGACGACCACCAATCTGCCGGTCGTGACCGATCTGGTGGACGCCTACTCGCCGCACCTGATGATGTTCCAGGAGGTGTGCTACCAGCAGTTCGAGTGGTTCGGCGCGCACACCTTCACGTCCGGGCAGTATCAGATGGGGTTCACCGCGATGCTCACCAACTACACCGGTTGCGGGGCGACAAGCTGTGCGGTGAACGAGGACGCTGATCCGTCCAATGACGACCGACGCTGCTGGATAGGTCAGGTCATGGCCGCCCGGGGCACGCTGAGCGGCCGCGACGAGATCTCGGTCGGCGGCGAGCGCCATCAGATCAACGGGTCGACTGCGGTCAATCCGCGGACCTTCCGCGCGCTGTGTTTCGACGTCCGCCTGGCGGAGCTGGGCAGTCGCGTGGTCAAGGGGTGCAGCGTTCACTTCCGCGCGTTCCAGGATCCCGCCGGGATCAACAAGCGAGCCCGCACAGCGCAGGCGACACGCCTGGCGTCCGATCTCGACGGCGACATCGCCGGCCGCAAGATCGTGGTCGTGGGCGGGGACTTCAACTCGCACGCCGTCGACCCCGCGATGGACGCCTTCTACCGCCCCGAGACCCTGCCCGGCGGCGGGTTCGGCATGTTCTACGAAGCCGACCAGGATGACGACCGCTACTACGGGACGCGGTGCAGCACGTCGGCCGCGGCCTGCCGCAGCGGTGCCAAGACCCTCGGAACGGCCACGAAGTACGACTACATCTTCTACTCCGAGACCGTGGACCCGGCCTCGGTGAGCGCCCTGCCGATCGAGGTCGCCGACACCGTCTCCGACCACGACTTCTACCGTGGCCTCATCGAGGTGAGCACCACCGCCTGACCAAGGGCCCCCGGGCGGCGGTCGCCGCTCGGGGGCGACGGTTCTCGGGGACCTACGACGGCGTGCGCTGCGCCGGGACGGCTTGCGTCAGGCGTACCGCCGTCTCTGCGGAAAGCGCGGGGACCGCGAGCCGGATCGTGCCGTCGGCCGTGACCACCGGGTCCTGGTGCCGCGCGGACCCGTCGGCGGTCGAGCACCAGGTGGCGACGTAGGCGCCCGGCGCGAAGCCGGTCAGCGTGACCGATCCCTCTGCTGTGGACGGGATCCACAGCAGCGCCTTGGTCTGCGAGGTCAGCGCGAGGGCGGGACCGGTCGCGAGGGGCGTGTATCGGCTCAGCCGCTCGCCGGCGAGGAACGTGCGGAGGCCGCGGAAGTCCACGTCGGCGAGGTGACCGGCGAATCCGGAGAAGATCGTCGCCCACGGGGAGCGGTCGCCCTCGTGCAGCACCGGCAGGTCGGCCCGGCCGGAGCCGATCTCGACCTCCACGCCGACGATCGGATGTCCGTAGGGATCGGCCGCCCGCAGCACCTCCGTCCACTCCGGACCCGGTGGCGACCAGGCGAACACGGCCGGATGAGCGGCCCAGCGTGCGGCCGCGTGCGGCGCCCAGTCCGTGGCGGGCAGCGTCATGATCACGGAAAGGCCCAGCTCGGCAACCTGGTCGAGGACCTCGTCCAGCCGCGCCGCGGTCTCCCCCGGCGGCTCGGCGGACAGGCGTGCCACCGTCGCGCCCGCCGCCGCGAGCTCTGCCAGCCGACGGTCGGCGTCCGCGAGCGGGCCCAGGTCCGCACCCAGCGGTAGGAACGGTTCACCCGACTCGTAGCGAAATGCCCCATCCTGCGGGTGAATCGCCCCACGCGCCAGCGGGTCCGCCTCGACCTCCATCGACAGCGGCGGGCTCAGCTCGGTTCCGTGACTCGCGACCAGCTGCCAGTGACCCGCCAGCGGCGGCGCGAACCGCACGCGCCACCCCGCCTCGTGGCGGAAAGCCGGCACCGCGGTGGTCAGGCCGCACGGACCGGTCACGGTCATGATCGGCTCTTCACCCATCTCGTACGCGGGGCGCACTGCCTCCAGCGTGAACTCGGCCGGCCGGTGCACCGCGGTCTGCGCAGATCCGGTGAGGATCAAGGTCACGGCGCAAACGATTTCATCGATCCACTGCAGCGGCAACCGCCGTTCGGAGGGTCCGCCTGTAGTGTCTGTGGCGTGGAGCTGCGTGATCAGGCTGAATCGGTCCTGCGTGAGCTGGTCGGGTCAGCCGCGGCGACCCTGCGCGAAGATCAGTGGACGGCGATCGAGGCCCTCGTCGTACGCGATCAGCGCGTCCTCTGCGTGCAGCGGACGGGCTGGGGCAAATCGGCCGTCTACTTCATCGCCACCGCGCTGTTGCGCCGCAACGGCAGCGGGCCGACGGTGATCGTGTCGCCGTTGCTCGCGTTGATGCGCAACCAGGTCGCCGCGGCCGAACGGGCGGGCATCCGCGCCCGGACGATCAACTCGGCGAACCTGGAGGAGTGGGACCAGATCACCGACGAGATCCGCGCCGGGGCGATCGACGTGCTGCTGATCAGCCCGGAACGGCTCAACAATCCGGACTTCCGGGACGGGGTGCTGCCGAAGCTCGCCGCGACGACCGGCCTGCTCGTCATCGACGAGGCGCACTGTGTCTCCGACTGGGGTCACGACTTCCGGCCCGACTACCGGCGGCTGCGTACGCTGCTCGGCGAGCTGCCCGCCGGAGTGCCGGTGCTGGCGACGACCGCCACCGCCAACGGACGGGTCTGCGCCGACGTCGCCGAGCAGCTCGGAGCCGACGTCCTCGTGCTGCGTGGCCCGCTCGGCCGGGACTCCCTGCGGCTGTCGGTCCTGTCGTTGCCGTCGGCGGCGCACCGGCTGGGCTGGCTCGCCGACCACCTCGACGGCCTGAGCGGTTCCGGCATCGTCTACACGTTGACCGTCGCCGGAGCGAGCGAGACCGCCGAGTTCCTCCGGTCGCGCGGCTACTCCGCCACCGTCTACACCGGGCAGGCGGAGGACGCCGAACGCCGCCAGGCCGAGCAGGACCTCCTCGACAACAAGGTCAAAGTGCTGGTCGCGACGTCGGCGCTGGGCATGGGCTTCGACAAGCCCGATCTCGGGTTCGTCGTGCACCTGGGCGCGCCCGCCTCGCCGATCGCGTACTACCAGCAGGTCGGCCGGGCCGGTCGTGCCGTCGAGTCGGCCGACGTGGTGCTGATGCCGGGCAAGGAGGACACCGCGATCTGGCGATACTTCGCCTCGCTCGCCTTCCCGCCCGAAGAACAGGTACGCCGGGTGCTCGACGTCCTCGACCAGGCCGGTCGGCCGCTGTCGACCCAGGCGCTCGAACCGCTCGTGGACCTGCGGCGTACGCGTCTGGAGATGATGCTCAAGGTGCTGGACGTCGACGGCGCCGTCCGTCGCGTACGGGGTGGGTGGTGCGCGACCGGGGAGAAGTGGTCCTACGACACCACCCGGTTGGGGCGCGTGGCCGACGCCCGCGAGTCCGAACAGCGCGCCATGCTGGCGTACGCCTCCACTTCGGACTGCCGGATGCACTTCCTGCGGCAGCAGCTCGACGATCCCGAGTCGCAGCCGTGCGGACGGTGCGACACCTGCGCCGGGGCGTTCCTGCCGTCCTCCGTCAGCGACGAGGCACTGGCGGCGGCGACGGCGTACCTGCATCGGCCGGGGGTGACGATCGAGCCGCGGCGGCAGTGGCCCACCGGGCTGGCCGCCATCGGCCTCGACCTGTCCGGCCGCGTACCGCCGGAGGAGCAGGCCTCGGCGGGCCGGGCGATCGGCCGACTGTCCGACCTCGGTTGGGGGCCACGGCTGCGGTCGCTCCTCGACGCCGGGGACGGACCGGTGCCCGACGACGTCCTGAAGGCGCTCGTGGAGGTGCTGAAGGACTGGGCCAAAGGCGACGACCCCTGGCCGGTACGCCCGGCCGGCGTGGTCGGCATCGGCTCCCGCCGACGCCCCCAGCTCGTAGCGTCCGCCGCGACCCGGATAGCCGAGATCGGCCGGCTTCCGTTGCTCGGACTCACCACCCCGCTCGGGCCGCTGTCCCCCGTGGCGGGCGGTAACAGCGCCCAACGGCTGCGGCTGGTCCACGGCTCGATCGAGATCGGCGCCGACCTCGCCTCCGCACTGTCCACTGTTGACGGGCCGATTCTGCTGGTGGACGACGTCGTCGACAGCGGCTGGACGGCGACCCTGGTCGCTCGCGAGCTACGGCAGGCCGGCGCTGCCGCCGTCTACCCGCTCGCCCTCGCCCTCAACGCGTGATCACACGGAACGGCGCCCGGAGGCAAGCCCGGACGCCGTTCCGTCGTAACGAAGCGTCAGGAGGTGACGCGGATCTTGATCGACGTGCCGCTCTCGTCGAGCACGCGGATCTTGACCCCCGCCGCCGGCAGGATGACGCCGTGGTTCGGCAGTTCGGCGTACCAGTAGGTCTTGGTGTCGTCGAACAGCGGCTGCGCCGCCTGGCCCCGGATGTGGTTCGCCACGCCGTTGATGTGCAGCGTGAACGAGTCCGCCCGGGTCAGGCTGAACGGCGCGTCGTAAACCTGGACCCGCGACCGCCACGGAACCCCGTTGAGGTTGTACAGGGGAACCGGGTGGGCGTCGATGTACAGGTTCCGGCCGGAGCCGGGGTGGGCGAAGGTGTCGTTGTCGGCGTACGACGTGTCCCAGTAGGAGATGAGCAGGCCCTGCTGGTACGCGTAGTGGTCGACCTTGTCCGGCGCCGTGTTCAGGTAGCCGAAGTAGTACGGCCCGGTCTTGAGGTACTTGTCGTAGGAGACGTAAGACCGGTGCCCGGCGATGTAGTAGTTGTCGTAGAACGCCGAGATGGACGTCCCGACGGCGGAGAAGCCCGCCGCGGTCCAGCCGTTCGCGCCGTTCTCCGCGCCGTCACTGAAGATCGCCGAACCGTTCGCCGTGATGGCGACCTCGTCCACGAAGATGCCGTTCGGCACCGCCGGGTCGTTGCCGGCCACCGCGCCGTCCGTGGCGTAGCGGATGCGCAGCGAGACCGTCTTGCCGGCGTACGCCGACAGGTCGAATGTCGCCGCGGTCCACGCCGCCTGCGTGCCGTCGATACCGTTGCCCTCGGCCGCCTTGGCGATGCTGCCGGGGATGGCCTTCCAGCCGGTGCCGTCGTCGACTTCGACGTACGCGTAGTCGCACGCGTCGGCGCCGCAGTCCTCGATGTCGTACCGGGCTTGGAAGGACAGCGAGGCCGATCCGGCCGGTAGGGTCACCTGCCGGGCCAGCGTGGCCGCGTAGTCGTCACCGGAGCCGCTCCACCACTGGTTCGCGCCGGCGGCCGGCGCACCCAGCGCGGTGACGACCTCCTTCTTCGGGAGCACCACCACGAGGGCTTGCGCCTTGGTCGAGTTGTACTCCTGCGGGCCGAGCGTCAGCGTCCGGTTCCCGCCGACCCCTGCTCCCGCCACCAGCGTCTCGTAGTCCAGCCAGCCCAGCTGCAACTTGTTCCAGGCTCCGAGGTCGCCGGCGCGGTCGCCGATGAACTGCTCGCCCTTGGCGCCGAGCCGGCTCTGCGCCATGAGCGTCCAGTGCTCGTTGTTGTTGTCCCCGCCGTAGGTGATGTTGTAGTCGTCCGGCAGGCCGAGGTCGTGACCGAACTCGTGGAAGAACACGCTCCGGCCGCCGTTCTCCGGCTGGATCGTGTAGTCGCCGATCCACAGACCCGAGGTGCCGATCTGGGTGCCGCCGAGGAGGTTCCCGGCCGGGCCCTGCGACCCGGCGAGGTTGGTGTACGCGTACCAGCGGTGGCTCCAGATGGCGTCCTCACCCTGCTGCGGGTCGCCGTCGGCCTGGTCGCCGCCGGCGTGGACGATCTGGAAGTGGTCCATGTACCCGTCGGGCTCGTTGAAGTTG
>JABFYB010000676.1 GCA_013361475.1 Hamadaea sp. | reverse complement strand
CCGCATAATCGACGGATGTCTCGGCGACTGCTCGTCTTCCTCACCGTGCTGCTGCTGGCCGGTTGTGCGTACCAGGACATGCCGTCGGCTCCGGAGCCGACCGGACCGGCTCCCGAACCGGTGCCGTCGGGCGTGCTCTACGGGCGGGTGCTGCGGCAGGACGGGCGGGCGGCGACGCGCTCGACGGTTCAGGCGTACCAGGTGTCTGATGAGGACACTGTGCGGACCGGCTTCGCGATGTTCTCGCTCGGCTTGTTCTGCCTCGTGCCCGGTTTCTGCCCGAGCCCGGTGCCGGCGAAGGTCGACGACGGTGGGCGGTTCGCCTTCCCGGCCGAGAAGATCAAGCAGGTCAAGCACGTCACCGTCACGGCACGGCACGCCGCCGAGGACGGCCAGCTCGCTGGAGCCGAGGTCGCGGTCTCGTTCGAGCACGATCCCGGTACGCAGCAACGCGTACCCGATCTGCGTTACTGGGAGCCGCCGGTCCGGGTCGACGGTTCGGGCGACCGGGTCACGGTCGCCTGGCCGGAGCTGCCCGGCGGCGCGGAGTACGCCCTCTGGACGCTGGCCGAGCGTGGTCAGCCGCAGCCGACCGGGGTGACGACTCGCAGCACCCGGGCGGTGCTCGACCTGCGGCCGTACGAGGATCAGCCGACGGCCGTGATCGTCGTCGCCTCGGCGAAGAACTTCCTCTACCGGGCGGGCAGCGTCGCGTTGCCGGCCGGGAGTGTGCCGCCGTCACGGGGAGCGGGTTGCCAGGTGGGCGACGCCGGTAAGGCGCTGGTGCGGGCGGTCAGCCCCTGCGCGCTGACCGACGGCGATCTGACGACGAACGCGGAAGTCCGGACACCGTGCCCGGACGCAGCGTCAGGCTGCCCGCAGCCGACCCGGCACCGGATCTGCGTCGACCTGGCGACGGCGCGCGGCGTATCGCTCGTGGTCTATCGCACGCCGTTCCTGAGTGACGGCACCATCGTCGAACTGTCCACCGACGGCAAGCGTTTCCGCAGCGTGGGGCATACTGCCCGGGAGGCGGCGAGCGACGACGTCCAGATCACCCGGATCTCGCCGCCGATCACCGCCCGGCTGGCGTGCGTACGCAACGACCGGTTCGGCTTCGCCGGTTCCGTGCTCGACGAGATTTCCGTCTGGTGAGCGATGAGTTCCGGCGGTCCGGGTCGTCATAGGGGTGTAGACCTCAGTTTCCCGAAGGAGTCACCGATGACCGCCATCTCGAACAGCACCGCTCAGACCAGCACCGTCGACGCGCCCGGCGCCGTCGTCACCTACGACGTCCGCCCGGCCGAGGGCACGACCGAGCCCGCGCTGCTGATGATCGGCTCACCGATGGACGCGGGCGGGTTCGCCGAGCTGGCCGCCCGGTTCCCCGACCGCACGGTCGTCACCTACGACCCGCGCGGCACCGGGCGCAGCCCGAAGGCGGAGCCCGCGTCGCCGTCGACGCCCGACCAGCACGCCGACGACATCCGCCGGGTGATCGAGGCGGTCGGCGCGCCGGTCGACATCTTCGCCAGCAGCGGCGGCGCGATCAACGCCCTGGCCCTGGTCGCGCAGCACCCCGGCCTGGTGCGCACGCTCGTCGCGCACGAGCCGCCCACGATGCAGAACCTGCCCGACCGGGAGGTGGCCCTGGCCGCCGCCAAGCGGATGCACGAGGTGTACGCCGAGCGCGGCTTCGGCCCGGCGATGGCGATGTTCATCACGCTGACCAGCCACCGTGGCGAGTACCCGGCGGAGTTCGCCACGATGCCGATCCCGGACCCGGCCGCGTTCGGGCTGCCGGCCGAGGACGACGGCCGCCGCGACGACGCGCTGCTCGGGCAGAACCTGCTGAGCTGCACGCACTACGAGCACGACTTCGAGACGTTGAAGGCGTCGTCGACCCGGATCGTGGTCGGCGTCGGGGCGGAGTCGGTGGGCGAGATGGCCCACCGGGGCGGCGAGGCGGTCGCGGCTCGGCTCGGCAGCGCTCCGGTCACCTTCCCGAGCCACCACGGTGGCTTCCTCGGCGACAACCCGTGGATGAAGGGCGACCCCGACGGGTTCGCCGCCACGCTGCGCTCGGTGCTGTAGCGCGCTACCCGCCCTCGCCCAGGTGGCGGTGGACGAAGGTCCGCCAGTGCTCCACCGCCCCGGGCGGGGTCACGCCGTGCCCACCGGCGTAGGCGATGAGCTGTTTGCCCGGTGCGGCGAACGCGTCGAACAGGGCCAGTTGCCCGGCGCGTGGGAAGAGCTCGTCGTCCTTCTGGGAGTGAAAGAGGACGGGCGCGGTGATCGAGCGCGCTTCCCGGATCGTGCGCTCAGGCGTGGCCAGTCCGGCCGGCATGCTCGGATGGTGCCGCAGCCCGAATTTCCCGAAGACCGCGCAGCGGAGCCGGTCGCCGAGGGCGGCTGCCAGCGGCAGTCCGAAGCGCGTGCTGAGGGACAGGCCGACGTAGCCGATCCGGTCGAGGCCGAACAGCCGCGCTGCGGCCAGCCAGTCCGCCGTCATCCGGTCGAGCACGCCGTCGATCCCCTCGGCGACCATCCGGGCCTGGTACGCGGGCGCGGGTAGCGGCGAGGGCACCCGTTCACCGTGATACGGCCCGTCGATCGCGGCCGCGGCGAGGCCGTTGGCGGCGAACCAGGTCGCCAGCTCGACGATGCGAGGGCTGCGTTTGTGGCCGCTGCCGCCGTGGCCCAGCAGGACGAGGCCGGCGGGGTCGGGTGGCAGCCACGCGACGCCGGGAACCGGCCCGGTCGCTCCGCTGATCCGGAAGGATCGTTCGACGACACCCATCAGACCTGGTCGTGCCAGGCGAGCACCCGCGTCGCCCGGAGCGTGTTCCACCGGCTCGGGCGGCCGTCGCCGTCCTCCAGGTCGAAGAAGACCTTGCCGGGAAGGGTGTGCTCCAGCAGCCAGGTGCCGTCCGGCTGCTGCTTGGACCGCACGAGGTGGATCGCCTCGGCCAGCCGGGGATCGGGCGGGCCGCCCACTGTGCTGAAGTACTCCAGGGCACGCAGCGCGTCGTACTGCCAGCGCAGCGGGAAGGAGAACTGGAGCCAGCTCGGCTCGACGATCTCGCCGGTGCTCTTACGCCGGAGCAGGGCGCGTTCCAGCAGATACTCCTCGCCCCGGCGGCGGGCTTCGCGGACCTCGGCTGGACCGCCGTTCGCCCGCTCGTACGCCAGCAGGCCCTCCAGGACGTTGATCGTCGAGGGGAACGAGGACCGGACCGAGCCCGTCTCCTCCGCGTAACAGTTCCAGCCGCCGTCGTCGAGCTGGTCCGCCAGCAGCCGATCCACGATGCCGTCGACGGGTTGTCCGAAGTAGACGCCGATGGCGACGGTCCGGCCGTTGATGCAGCAGTCGACCTCACCGGCGAAGAACGGCCGGTCGTCGTAGTCCCAGCGGCTCTTCTCGCGCACCTGCTCGACGGCCCGGCGTACGCGGTCGTCGGCCGGATCGATGCCGAAGTACACCAGCAGTTGCAGCGTGGGCAGCGTGGGTGTCCAGGGTTGTGCCTCGTCCTCGCGATGGTCGGCGGCCCACCACCCGGCCGGGAAGCACGCGCCGCCGTCCCAGTTGCCGTCGTCGCCTTGCAAGGCGAGCAGCCGCGCGCCCCAGCCCTCGTCAGCGATCCGGCGACGCTCGGCCGCTACCGCCTCCGGCGACGCGTCGGTGAGGTCGCGCTGGACCTGCCAGCGCAGGGCGGGATCGGAGTCGAGCAGCCAGTCGAGGACGGCCATCGGGCGAGTGTAGCCGCGAAATGCGGTTGCGGCCGCTGATACACCAAGGGCATGGCATTCACCATCCGACCGGCCGGGCCGGGCGACGAACCGGCCTTCGTCGCCATCCAGCGTGACCTGTACGCGTACGCCGTCGTTCACGAGGAGGCCTTCCGCCACCACTGGGCGACGGAACCGGCTCGGGCGCACGCGCTGCGCCTGGTCGCCGAGGAGGACGGCCGCGTCGCGGGGGTCGGCCGGGCCGGGTTGTCGATCTCCAGTTCGCTGCCCGGGGCGAGCCAGCACGGCCTCCTCGTGCGACCGGACTACCGAGGACGCGGCCTCGGCGGCGAGCTGTTCGACCGGCTCATGGCCCATCTCGGGGAGGTTGGCGGCACCCGAGTCGAGGGCTGGGGCGACGGCGACGAGGCAACTGTTCGGTTCCTCGGGACGCGGGGCTTCGCACAGCGGCACGAACTGCGCTACTCGCACCTGAACCTCGAAGGGCCGTTGCCACCGACACCGGCCGCCGGGGAGCACGTGCGGGCCGTGTCGTTCGCCGAGACGACACCCGAAGAGGTCTTCGCGGTCGATTCAGAGGCGGTGCTGGACGAGCCCGGCGACACGCCCGCCGACGCGATGGACTTCGCCGAGTGGCGGTCGACGATCTGGGACGCGCCCGACACCGACAAGGCGGCGAGCGTCCTGGTGTACGCCGACGGGCAGCCGGCCGCGTACACGCTGGTGGAGACGGACCTCGACCGGCGCATGTGGTCGGGCGGGACCGGGACACGGCGGGCGTTCCGCGGCCGCGGCCTGGCCAAGTACGCCAAGTCGGTGGCGCTGCGCCGGGCGGCCGAGCGCGGCATCACCGACGCGTTCACCCCCAATGACGAGGAGAACGGCCCGATGCTCGCGATCAACGAGTGGCTCGGCTACCGGCCCTGTGGCGCACAGTTCTCCTATCTGCGCGCCCTTTCCAGCTGACCCGTGACTGGGCGACCCCGAAATGGGGAAATCCCGGCCAGGCACCCCTCGGTCGCACCCCTGTCGCAGCACACTGGACAGACGACAGCGAACGGATGGGCAGCCGATGAGCCATATCGAATACCGCGTGCTCCCCGACGGCGAGTGCTGGCAGGTCCGCCGGGACGGCGAGATGGTGTCCCGGCACGAGACCCGGGCGGACGCGGTGGCCGCGGGCCGGTTGGCCGCCCGCGGGGAGAAGCCGAGCCGCCTGCACATCCAGGAGTCGCCGCCGGGCAAAGCGCGGAGCTGAATCTCACACCCGGCCGCCGAGCACGTCACAGAACGGCCGCCTGCGTCGTCTGGTGGGGGTAAGCCCCTTCGACGAAAGGCAAGTGACATGCGAGTGTTCGTGCCGGTGGCAGCGAACTCAGCTCGGCCCGGCCGGGCGGAGCCGGCATGAACCCCGAGGTGAGCCGGGCCGCCGAATTCGAGGAGCTGCGGCCGCTGCTGTTCGCGATCGCGTACCGGATTCTCGGGAGCGTCAGCGAGGCGGAGGACGCCGTGCAGGAGACGTGGCTGCGCTACGAGGGCTCGGCTACGCAGCCGAAGTCGGTCAAGGCGTTCCTGTCGGCCGTCGTCACCCGCGTCTCCATCGACGTGCTGCGGTCGGCCCGCGTACGCCGGGAGCAGTATGTCGGGCCGTGGTTCCCCGAGCCGCTGGTCGACGACCCGTACGAGGATCCGGAGCGGGCGGCGGAGCTGGCCGACTCGGTGTCGATGGCGGCGTTGCTGCTCCTGGAGCGGCTGAGCCCGCTCGAACGGGCGGTGTTCGTCCTGCGGGAGGTGTTCGGGTTCGGCTTCGCCGAGGTCTCGTCGGCGGTCGGGCGGCCCGAGGCGGCGTGCCGCCAGCTCGCCGTACGCGCCCGGCGCCACATGGAGGCCGGGCGGCCCCGGTTCGCGGCCGATCGCCGGGAGCGCGACGAGCTGGCCGGCCGGTTCTTCGACGCCTTCCAGGAAGGCGACGTGGCCGGGCTCATGGAGCTGCTCGCCGCCGACGTGCAGCTGCTCGGTGACGGCGGCGGCAAGGCGCCCCAGTTCGGCGCCGGCGCGGTCGGCGCGGCCAACGTGGCCACCCTGCTCGCCTTCCTCGTGCCGAGGTTCGCCGAGATCGGCGGCCGGGTGGAGCCGCACGAGGTGAACGGCCAGCCGGGCGCGATCCTGCGCGACCGCGAGGGGAAGGTGCTCAACATCTTGTCGCTGGACATCTTCGGCGGGCGTATCCAGACGATCCGCTCGGTGATCAATCCCGACAAGCTCGGTCACCTGGGCCCGGTCGCGGACGCGTGGGCGGTCGCGGCGGCGGCCGACGCGCATCGACCGGCTTTCGAGCCGCGCCCGGATCAGGCGAGCTCCACCGGGCCGTAGCAGGTGCGGCCCGCCCCGGCCTGCAGCGCCCAGTAGCGGTCGCCGAACGACCAGTGCCACCACTCGGTCGGATAGTTGATCATCCCGGCGCTGGTCAACGCCGCGTCGAGCGCCGATCGCGCTCGCCGGGCCGCCTCCGGGATGTCGGGCGCGGCGGTGAAGCACCGGTCGGCGCTCTCCAGCGGCGTGGCGTTGATCGGCGTACCGAGGTCCAGTTCGGCTCCGTCCTCGGTGCACAGCGTCAGGTCGACGGTGCCGCCGGTGCTGTGCGGGGCGACCTGGGGCGGCGAGATGTACTTGCTCGCCTCGACGTGCAGACGCTCGCCGTCCCACGCCGGGTACGCCGACCGCAGCCGGTCGCGGTACTCGGCGAAGTAGGACGCCTGCAGCGACAGCGGCCGGTAGCCCTCGACGATCAGGAACCGCAGGCCGTCCGGCAGCCGGCGTTGCGCGCTGAGAAGGCGGTCGACGACGCCTTCGCGCAGGTGGGCGTAGGCCCCGTCGGCGTCGGCCAGACGGCCGTCGACCCGCAGACCGTCCACCGTACGCACGTCGACCAGCGGTTCGCCGTTGTCGGCGACGGGCAGCTCGGCGATGCGGCGGTCAGACAAGAGAATCACGGGACGCCCCCAATGCGGTACCGATGATGATGTCGAGCAACTGCGGAAACGGGATGCCCGCGGCCGCCCAGATCTGCGGGAACTGGGAGGCGGCGGTGAAGCCGGGGAACGTGTTGACCTCGTTGAGGACGGGCTCGCCGGCCGGCGGGAGGAAGAAGTCGACCCGCAGCAGACCCCGGCAGTCCAACGCGCGGAACGCCCGGATCGCCGTGTCCTGCAGCAGCGCCGTGGTGGCGGGGTCGAGCCGGGCGGGGATGTCGAACGTCGCGCCGGCGGCGTACTTGGCGGAGTAGTCGAAGAACCCGTCGCCGGTCACCCGGATCTCCAGTGGCGGTCCGGCCTCGATCCGGCCGTCGGGGAACTCCAGCACCGCGACGTCGATCTCCCGCCCGGCGATCTCGGGTTCGACGAGGACCTTGTCGTCGCTGGCGAAGGCCAGGTCGACGGCGGCCGCCAGGTCCTCGGCCCGGGTGACCCGGGAGACGCCGAGGCTGGAGCCCGCGCGGGCGGGTTTGACGAACACCGGCAGCCGGAACTCAGGCAGCACCGACCCACGCCGGAGCACGACGCCGGGCGCGACGCGCAAGCCGTCCGCGGCGAGCAGCTTCTTGGTGAACTCCTTGTCCATCCCGGCCGCGCTGGCGAGCACCCCGTTGCCCACGTACGCCACCCCGAGATGCTCCAGCATGGCCTGGACGGTCCCGTCCTCGCCGTAGGGACCGTGCATCGCGGGCAGCACGACCGTCTGCTCCGCCAGTACGCCCAGCGCCTGCCCGAACGAGGTCGGCGTCCCGTCGACGGACCAGTCGCCGTCACGCCCGATGACCACCTCGGTCACCGTGTATCGCTCCTGGTCCAGGTGGGCGATGATGCTGCGGGCGGAGTTCCGGGAGACGTCGTGTTCGCCGCTGCGCCCGCCGGACA
>JABFYB010000656.1 GCA_013361475.1 Hamadaea sp. | reverse complement strand
ACGTCGGCCACCAGCACGTCCACCGGCCGTCCGCCCGCGAGGGGCGCGACCGCGGCGAGCACCGCCGCGCCGATCTCCGGGATGGTCCGGCCCCAGCGCGTCCGGATCTGCACCTCCACCGCGGAGTCGGTGACGCGTACGCCGGCCACCCGGCGACCCGGTAGGTAGGTCGCCAGTTCGACCGGTGATCCGGCGTAGAGGTCTTCCACTCCGGGGCAGCGGCGTACCGCTTCCACGATCGCGTCGACGTCCACGTCGTCGGTCAGCTGGCCCGGAGTCACGGCCGGCGCCGTCATCACGACACCCGGGCGGGCGTGTTCTGATCTTCGTCGGGCAGGTGCACGTCGTCGACGTTCACGTTGACCTCGACGACTTCCAGGCCGGTCATCCGCTCGACCGACTGCTTGACGTTGCGCTGCACGCTGTGGCCGAGTTCGGCGATGCTCGCCCCGTAGTCGACCACGATGTCGAGGTCGACCGCGGCCTGCGTCTCGCCGACCTCTACGCCGACGCCCTGCGACACGTTCGGCCCCGAGCTGCCGGGGATGCGTTCCCGGATGGCCGCGAACGCCCTCGTCGTGCCGCTGCCCATCGAGTAGACCCCGGAGACCTCCCGGCAGGCCATGCCGGCGATCTTCTGGACCACTCCCTGCGCCACACTGATCTTGCCTTCTTGCGTGGTGAGACGGTCGGTGCCCGGCGTCGCCGGCTTTCCGCTCTCCGGCGGACGGGCTGAGGGCCGTTCCATCGTCTGAGTCATCGCCTGCGCTCCTTCACTCCAGGTGACGGCATGACTACACACTGTTTACCGAAAGAGCCGCGGCTAAACCTTCTCGTCACCGTCACCCGGGGCCTACGCGGAGTCGCCGATAAATGCCCCATTAGTAGCTATTTTTCTGTTTGGCCGAAACCCGGTCACGCGGGCTTCCGGGCCACCACCAGTTCCCACGCGGACGGCAGCACCTCGACCTGATCGAATCCGGTCTTCTCCAGCAGCGTCGTGTAGAACGACACCTCCCGAAGGCGGCTGACACAGCTGTCGACACCGATCAGGAAGTACGACCAGAAGAACTGCATCGCCAACCGGTCGGGCGTCCGGAACTCCTCACAGATCAGCAGCTGACCACCCGGCTCCAGGGACGCGTACGCCGATTCGACGAGCCGCCGGGCGACGTCGGCCGGCCAGTCGTGCAGGACGCGGACGAACGCCATCGTGTCGTAGCCGCCGGGCAGTGGTTCGGCGAAGAAGTCCCCCGCGACGAAGCCCAGCCGGGCCGGGTCGGCGCACCGCGTACGGGTCTGCTCGACGAGCGGACCGACCGCTGGGAGGTTGTAGACGTCGGCGTGGACGTGGGGCACGTCGGCGACGACGCTCGCGGCCAGCGTCCCCGCGCCGCCGCCGACGTCGAGGAACCGAGTCCGGCCGGACCACAGGCGGCCGGCGTACCGGTGGAAGACTTCGAGGACCGGCCCGAGCCCGAGCGACATGCTGCTCTCGAAAGACGCGGTCTGCTCGTCGGTCCGCGGCGGCCAGGCGAAGTCGTCGTCGGTCATGCCGACCTCGCCGCGCAGGCTGCCGGCGAGCCGGCCGTGCAACAGACGCCACGGATACCGATCCCGGTCCCGTTCGATCGCGTCCGGGCCGAGTCCGGCCACCACCGCCTCCCGCAGTCCGGGGACGGCTCGGTACTGAGTGTCGCCGATGTCGTCGCCGTCCTCACGCCGCAGGAGGCCGAGGCTCTCGACGCAGTCCAGGAACTTGTACAGCCGCAACGGTTTCAGCCCATGCCGCTCCGCGAGGTCGGCGAGGCGTACCGGGCCGGGTTCCAGCTCGTCGAGCAGGCCGAGGTCCAGCGCGGTCGTCAGGACGTCGACTGCCTTGGCCCCGTTGAACAGCAGGCTCATCAGCGCTCGCGGGGAAACCTCCGTCATCGGTGCCACTCCTGTTCCACGGCGTCCATGAACTCGTCGATCTCGTCCAGCGTGTTGTAGATGTGCGGGCCGATCCGCAGGTAGCCGCGCCAGCTGCAGATCAGGTTCCGCTTCGCCAGCCGGTGTTTCACCGCCTCGCCGTCCGGCACGTCCAGGCACACCACCCCGCCGCGGTCCGGTCCGTGCGGGCTGACCGCCGGAATCCCCGCGGCCGCGGCTCGGTCCAGGATCCGCCCCGTCGCCGCCAGCGAGTGCGCCCGGATCGCTTCGATGCCCACGCCCGCCAGCAGGTCCAGGCCGACCCGCGAGATGAGCGCGGTGAGCGGGAACGGAGTGCCGCCCGCGAAGCGTTGCGCGCCGGGCGCCCAGGCGGTCGCGGGCTGGAACGACAACGCGTGTTCGCCCGCCTGCCAGCCGGTCGCGGTGGGCTCCAACCCGTCCGCCAACTCCGGGCGCACGTACAGAAACGCGGTGCCTACGCCGCACATCCACTTGTGCGAGCCGCCGAGCACGAAGTCCACGCCCAGTGCGGTCACGTCCAACGGCATCACGCCCACGCTCTGGAACGCGTCGACGATCACCAGCGCGCCCACCTCGCGGGCCCGGCGGACCAGGCCGGCCAGGTCCAGCGTCGCGCCCGACGAGAAGCTCGCGTGGGGCACGCAGACCACGAGGGTACGCTCATCGATCCGTCGTTCCAGCTCGGCCTGGTCGATGACGGGACCCCCGTCGCCGACGATGTCGACCTCCGCGCCGAGCCGCCGCTGGGCCTGCCAGACGAACGGGATCGTGGGGAACTCGCGATCGGTGATCACCACCCGGTTCCGGGGTGATCGGAAGGTGAAACACGACGCCACGCGGGACAGCAGCGTACTGAGGTTGGCGTCGGTGACGACGCTGCCCGGAGCCGCCCCGATGAACCGTTCCAGAGTGGACACATATGCGTCCAGCTCCTCGTGCCAGCCGTGCCACACGTCGTCGCGCCAGCTGCGCAGGGTGTCCCAGTAACGTTCCAGCACCGTCTGCGCGCCGCGCGGCACCGCGCCCGTCGAGTTGCTGTTGAGGTAGACACAGCTCGTCAGCAGGGGAAACTCCTGGCGGAGGGGATGACTCACGTGGGTTCCTCCTGCTGGGGCTCGTCCGGCTGAGCGAAGACCGGGAGGTCGCGGACTGCGGCCAGGTAGGGCGTGCCTTCGGTGTACCCGGTGCCGGGACGGGTGCCGAGCATCCGCACCGCGATCCGGTAGTGCGTCTGGCGCCACTGCAGCAGGGCGGCCCCGAACTCGGTCATCCGGCGGCCGAGCAGCGCCCGCTGGGATCCGCTGAGCCCCGCCGACCGGTACGCCTCGTCCAGCGACGGCTGACCGGCGACCACGGTGTCACGGATCTCCGGCACCGACCGGTACGCCATCGAGTCGAGCCGATCCGTTGCCGGCGACCGGCACAGGGACTCCACCCGTTTGTACGACCGGGACTGGATGGCGCTCGCGCCCTCGGTGTAGACCCGGAAGGTCCGGAAGGACTCCGGCTGCACGGTGGCCATCAGGGAGAACAACGGCGCCGCCCCGTCCAGCAGCCGGCGGGCGTACGCGAGGCGCTCGGCCGCCGCGTCCGCCTGCCCGGCCGTCACCTCCGCGACGGCCTGGCCGAGTTCGACGGCCAACGCCGCGAAGGTCGTCTCGTAGCCCTGGAGCACGCGGATGAACAGGTACTCGTCGTGGACCTGGTCGACCGGCAGCATGCTCGCGTCGAGCGCCCGGCGTTCGGTGGCGCCCTGCGCCGACAGCACCACGTCGCACAGCTGCGCGGCGGTAATGGCCGGATCGGTCGCCGTGGTCGTCAGCAGACCGAGGCGGCCCAGCGCCGGCGCGAACGCCCGGACGCCCAGCCGGTACCGCTTGGTCACGAGCTTCAGACCGGGCCGCTGCCGGGGCAGCGACTCGGTGGCACCCGAGGCGGCGGCCAGTTCGAAGCGCAGGGCGTCGGCGATCAACTGCACCGTCAGCTCGTCGTGGCGGCGGCGTACGGTCGCCGGGTCGTCCGGCAGCCGGATCAGGCTCAGCGCGAGATAGGTCTGGTAGTCGTA
Organism: Hamadaea sp.; assembly: GCA_013361475.1. GTDB lineage: Bacteria > Actinomycetota > Actinomycetes > Mycobacteriales > Micromonosporaceae > Hamadaea. The sequence continues at coordinate 24,075 of JABFYB010000656.1, read as the reverse complement.
GCGCCCGTCGAACTTGTCGAGCGTGACGTCCAGGAAGTCCCGCAGGAAACGGCCGGCCGCCTGCGCCCGGGCCGGGGGCACCGCCGTTCGCCGGACCTGATCGAGCTGCACGAGCAGGTCCTTGGCGACGAAGTGCTTGCCGGTACGCCGGAACTCCGCCACTACGGCGTCGTACGGGAACGCGTCCGGGCGGCGGTCGCCGGACAGCCACGACGCCAGCTCACGCACCCCCGTGGCCTCCCAGCACCCGTAGTTGCCAGAGTTCCGGGAAGAAGCGGTAGTCGATCAGCTTCGCCAGCCAGTCGGCCGGGCTGTTCGGGGTGCCGATCATGCCGTGCCCGCCGATGCGGATCGCGATCGTGTAGTGGCGCACGCGCCAGAGGGCGACCCGCTCGTCCCAGTCGACCATGGCCTCGGCCAGCCGGTACGCCGGATCGGTGGCGGCGCCCGGATACAGCGTCTTCGGGTCGATCGCCTGATCGTCGAGGTACGCCTGGAACGCCTGGCCGAGCCGGCGGCTGGCCTTCTGCGCGTCGCGCCAACCCGGTGACTCCGCACCGGAGCCGTTGCCCAGCGCCGGTTTCATGGCCTCGAAGTCGGCCGGTTTGAGATACCGGAACATGTCGAGCTGATCGGTGACCAGCCGGATCGCCAGGGACGCCCGCCCCAGCAACAACTCGGCTCCGGCGAGGTCGTCCCGGCCGACGAGGACGGCCGCCTCGTCGATCTCGGCGACCGCCAGTTTGAGCCAGAGTTCGCTGGACTGATGCACGACCTGGAAGAGCAACTCGTCCCGGTGGACCACGTCGTCAGGGTGTCGTTGCAGGCTGAGCAAGGTGTCGAGGCGCATGTAGCGCGCGTAGTCGGTGTCGCCTTCGCCGGGCAGTTCAGGTGAGGTGTGCCGCTTCACCGAGCGTCCTTCCCGTCGGGCCGGGCACCACCCGGCCAACGTAAGGACACATCGGACCATCGAGCTGTCTGTATGTCAACCTTACCGGAACGGTTGTCGCGTCAACGATCCGTGTCCGGGTCGCCCACGGTGAGGCGGATCGTGAAGCCCGACGCGTCCCGATGCATGCCGACGTGGTCGCACAATTGGTGACTCAGCCACAGGCCAAGCCCGCCCGGATCGGCGTCGGGCGCCGGCAGCAGCCCGGCGAACGGGTCCTTCGGCCCGGCGCCCTGATCGGTGACGGCCAGGACCATCCGATGTGACGAGATCCACAGCCGTACGCGGACCGGCCCGCGCCCGTGCCGGATCGCGTTGGTCACGCCTTCGCTGACGGCGACCAGGAAGCCGCCCAGATCCGCGTCCGCTGAGCTCAGCGCGGGCGGAGCGGTGGTGCGCACCGCCTGCCGGACGGCGGCCGGGGTCGGGTCGACGAGGGTCCACGCCGGCGCCTGGCGCAGCAACGGATCCACCGCCACGGGCCGGGGCTCGCCGAGGTAGCTCATCGGGTCGACGTAGGTCTCGCTGAGGGTGTGCCCGCCGTCCGGGTCGGCCGTCCGGGGATGCGTACGCAGGACGTCGGCCAGCACGTCGGGCGGCGTCGTCCCCGTTCCGTACGCGCACATGCTCCACAACGGGAACTCGTCGTACGCGTGGTTGATGGCCGATTCGTAGCGCGCCCACCAGTCCCAGGTCGCCCCGAACGCCGAGGCGTCCAGTTCGCCGATGACCCGGATCTGGTGTGCGCCTTCGGCGACGAACTGGGTCAGGATCCTGCGGTACTCGGCGATGGCCGCGGCCGGGCGGGCGTACATGTCACCACCGGCCAGGTACGCGATGCCGGAGTCCCCGCCGGTGGCCTGGCGGATGAGGTCGGCGTGCGGCCCGCCGAAGGCGACCAGCGTCGGCTCCCCCGCGGCGACTCCGCCGAGCACGAACGGCACCGCGATGTCGAGCAGCTCGCGCTCGGAGTCGTAGACCGCGGCCTCGTGGAAGTAGCCGGTGTGCCCCGCCGCGGCCCCGCTCCTCACACGATCACCTCCAGACCGGCGTCGTCCAGCCCCAACATGTCGGACAGGCGCTTGGCGACGCTCGGTCCACCGCGCAGCACGATCCGCCCGCTGCGCTCCTGGGCCAGCTTGGCCAGCGCCACGCGCGCGGCGTGGTGGACGAAGCCCAGACCGGTGCCGGTCAGCTCCAGCGGCGGCCCCGCCGACGGCAGGCCCACCGCCCGCAGCGCTTCGGCCAGCAACTCGACGTTGTCATAGTCGATGTCGCCGGCCAACCGCAGGCGGCCGGAGTCGGCGTACACGTGAAACGGAGCATAGCCCGGGCTCGCGCTGGGGTGCAGGCACGCCAGGAGGCGGAGGTCGGCGGGCGGCACCGCCGTCCGGTCGTAACCGCACAGGCCCTGGAACGGATGCCCGTCCATGTACGCGTCGACGAGCTGCTCGTAGCGAAGCAGCCGATCCACCGCCGGAGGCGTCGACGTGAGACCGGTCACATCCGCGAACGCCCGCAGTCCGCCGAAGCCGTCACGGACCGCCCGTTCGGTGGCCTGACGATAGAAGGCGACCTGGTCGGCCGGGTCGACCAGGTCGTCCGGGTACGCCGCCCGCTGGGGCAGCAGTTCGGCGCGACCGGTACGCATCGCGGGACCGAGCGCGTCGTCCTCCGTCCACCAGTGCTCCTCCCCGGGACCGGCGACGATCAGGACGCGTTGACCGGCGTCGAGGCCGGCGAGGGCGAACGAGCGGGCGGCCGCTCGCCACTCGGCGCGCTCGGCGTACACGAAGCAGACATGGTCGTGCGCGCCGACCGAGTCGTCGTCGATCACCCCAGCGCGCCGCATGCCGCCCATCTACCCCCGGATCGGGCGACGCCAAACAACATCACCAGGGGCGCCCCGCTCCCAGGGCGCCCCGTCGCGGAGGTCAGCCGACGTCCGACCGACCGGCGGCGGCCACGATGGCGTCCTTCTCGGACTCCGTCAGCACCTTTGTGCGTACCAGCTGGTCGGTGACCTGGGCGACGTGCGCGACGAACGCGCCGTGGCCCGGCCAGTCCGCCTCGTCGCGGATCAGGTCGTTGACGGTGCAGCCGTCACCCGCGTAGCGATTGACCACAGTGGAGTCGATGTCGCCCACGGTGACGTGGGCGCGCAGGTCCGAGCCCACGCAGCTGTCCGGCTCGGGCACGTAGCGCAGCAGGTGCGAGCCGTATTGGACCGCGCCGTTGGCCGCCTTGACCCCGTTACGGAACCACAGGTTGCCCCGCGGGTCCTGGGTGAGCCGGTAGGTCTCCGTGTCCCGGAGCACGCGGACCTGCTTGGACAGCGGGTCGATCTGCAGCAGGTTGCCGTCGAGCGACGCGTAGACGTGTTCGTCGGCCGAGTTCACGATCAGCTCGTCCTGGACGCCGGAGGCGCGGCCCGGGATGTCCTGCCGGTGCACGACGGCGCCGGTCGCCGGGTCGAGGAGGAACAACTCGCCGTCCGCGAGTCCCCACAGCAGGCCGTCCGGCCCGGCCACGAGCGACGAGATCGAGTCCGCGCCGGGCACCGGCGTGTACTCCGCGATCTTCTCGCCGGTCGCGAGGTCCGCGGTGAAGACCTTGGCCTCGGTCGCCTTGGGCACCGTGCCGCCGCCACCGCCGATCGTCGTGCCCGCCCAGAGGCGGTCACCGAGCACCGCCAGCGAGATCACGCCCTGGTCGGCCACGATGTCTTTCCGAGTGGTACGCACACCGGTGCGGACGTCGTAGACGGTCAGTGCGCCGCCCCAGAGACCGTAGTCGGGAGTGCTGCCGATGTAGACCTTGGTCCCGGCCCCGGCGAAGGCGAGCGGCCGGTTCTGCCCGTCGGGTTGCAGCCGGAACAGTTCTCGCGGGTTCGTGTTGACCACGTACGGCTTGGCCGGGTCGTACTCCAGCACCCCGCCGTAGGGGTAGACCCCCTGGTACATCTTGCCGTTCAGCCAGCCGAACCCGTCGGCCTGCCCGAGCCGCCCGAGGTTGGTGGGCGTGCCCGTGGCCGGGTTCAGGACCGACAGGTTCCCGTTGATGTAGAGGTTGGTGTAGATCCGGCCGTCCGGTCCGGCGCTGATGCTGTTGATGTCCAGCGCCTGCGGCGGGAACGGCAGCCGATACTGCTCGCTCGCTCCCGTGGCCGGGTCGTAGGAGAAGGCCTGACCGGCGTAGTTGCCGATGGTGGCGTACAGCCGGTCGCCGGGCCCGAAGCCGAAGCCGATCCCCGCCCCACCGGCGGCCACCGGGGTTCCGCTGGCGGTCAGGACGGCGCCGTAGGTGTCGCTTCGGACGTCGTAGCGCCAGAGCTGATTCGACGTCGAGGTGAAGTACACCGAGCGGCCGTCCGGAGCCAGTGGGGAGGTGCCCCGGGAGCTGATCGTGAAGCCGTCGGCGAGGACCGCGCCGGAGTCCGGATCGAGCACCAGCGCCTCGAGTTTGCTGCGCTTGACGAACAGCCGCCCACCGGCGAGGTTGATGTCATAGGGGTAGCTCGCGTCGCCCCTCAGCGCGGCCGGCAGGATGTCGCGCTTCTCGCCCGTGGTCAGGTCGAGCCGCACGAGGTGCCCGTGGCTGCCGATCGCCGCCCAGAGCACGTTGCGAACCGGGTCGACGGCCACGTCGATGGCGTACTGCTCGCCGGGGAACATCGAGCCGTAGTCGCGGAACCCTTCGGACGGGGAGTACGAGAAGACGTGCGCGCCGGGGTAGGTGCCACCGTAGATCCGGCCGTCCACACCCGGCCGCAGTCCGTAGAGGACGGTCTGCCCGGCCACCGGCGCTCCGAGGTCGGTCGTCGTCCGGGTCTGCGGGTCGTACGCGTACACGTGCGCGTTCGGGTAGCTGCCGGCGTACACGGTGCCGTCGGTCGCCTGGGTGATGCCCCACGCGCCGGAGGAGTCGGCCAGGTCCGCGGTGTCGACGAGTTCGCGGATGACGGGGTCGACCACGCTGAGCACGCCGGGCGAGCCCATCTGGACGCCGTACGCGACCGCGCGGCCGCCGGCGCTCCCGTAGTAGCTCTCGAACACGGTCAGGGCGGTCTGCTGCACGCCGAAGTCGGTCACAGTGCCGGGCGTTTCGGCAGCCTGCGCTGGTAGTGGCGCGGTCAAGGACAGGACGACGGCGAGCGCGAGTCCACTTCGGACGATACGGCCGATCATCGGGCCTCCGATCGGGAAGGGGTTGCGCCGACTCTATTACGGGTACGCCCGAAACTCCACCACTCGACGCAGCTCCCCGAATGTGATGAGCTAGATCCTCATTACGGATCAGGCCGAAACCATAATCACGTATCGGAGGAACCGTTGCGACGCCGAACTCTGCCCCTGCTTCTCACCTTGGCGGCCGTGGCACTGGCCTTACCGGCCGGCCCCGCCGCCGCCGAAACAGCCGATCTCACCAGCCCGCCCGGGACGGTGACCGATCTCGGTCCCGCGTCCGAGGTCACCTCGGTCAACGGCGCCGAATTGATCGACGGCACCGTCTACACCGCCACCGGCGGCGTCTCCCCCACCATCGTCGGCGCGTACGACCTGGACAAGCAGGTCGTCGACCGGCGGTACGCCCTGCCGACCGGCGGTGGCGCGTGGGCGACCGCGGCCGTCGGCACCGACCTCTACGTCGGCACGTACACCCCGGGTGACCTCTACCGGATCGACACGACGTCCACCACCGTCACCAAGGTCGCCAGCGTCGCGCCGGACTCGTTCATCTGGGCGCTGGCAGCCTCGCCGGACGGCAAACTGTACGGCGGCACGTACCCGGGCGGCCGCGTCGTCGAGTACGACCCGGCGACCGGCGTACTCCGGGACTACGGCGCGGCCGTGCCCGGCGAGCAGTACGTGCGCAGCATCGCCGTCGACGCCACGACCATCTACGCCGGCGTCGGATCCCACGCGCATCTGATCGCCATCGACCGGGCGACCGGCGCGAAGCGGGAGATCCTGCCGGCCGCGTACGCCGACCGCACGTTCGTCGCCACGCTGGCGTTGGAGAACGGCATCCTCGCCGCCGGGCTGTCCGCGACCGGCACGATGCTCCTGATCGACACCGCCGACCCGACTCGGTACGAAGTCGTGCAGACCGCGGACAACTACGTCACCGCGATCGCGATCGACCCGGCGCGCAACGACGTCTACCTCGGCACCCGCCCGTCCGGCACACTGCGGAAGTACGACCGGGACACCGGCGAGCTCAGCACCCTGGCGATCCCCTACGACGGGGCTTCGTTCGGCCGGCTCTTCGTCACCGGCGACCAGCTGCGGGGCGTCGTCACCAACACGATCGTCACCTACGACCTCACGACCGGCGAGCTGAGCGGCGTCGACCTGACCCAGGCCGGCATGCCGCCCGCCCCCGAGCTGGCCATGGCGGTCACGACCGACGGGCCCCGCGTGTACGTGTCCGGCAAGGCCGGCGTCCAGGTGCACGACCTGGTCGCGGGCACGTCGGAGCGACGTTTCCTGCCGGGTGAGGCCAAGGCGATGACGCCGATCGGCGGGGACGTCTGGCTGTCGGTCTACACCCTGGCGTACCTGTTCAAGCTGGCTCCGGACGGCGAACCGGTGCGGATGGCCACGATCGGGCACGACCAGACCCGGCCGCTCGACGCCGTCTACTCCCCCGCCGACAAGCTCCTCGTCGTCGGCACGGAACCGGAGTACGGGCGCTACGGCGGCGCGGTGGCGTTCTACGACCCGCGGACGGGGGCGCTCGACGCGTACCGAGACGTGCTGCCAGACCAGTCCGTCCGGTCGGTCGCCGTCAAGCACGGCACGGCGTACCTCGGCGGGAGCATCAACAACGGGTTCGGCACCACTCCGCGTACGACGGAGGCGCACCTGGCCGGCTTCGACCTCGCGACCCGGACCAAGACCTGGGACATCGTCCCGGTGCCGGGCGCGGGCCAGATCGTCAGCCTGGTCACCACCGGCAACCGGGTCATCGGGCTCACCGAGACCGGCGTGCTCTTCGCCGTCGACCCGGCTCGGCGCGCGGTCGTCGCGACCACCACGGTGGCGCCCGGCCAAGGGCGGATGGTCCAGGTCGGCAGCGTGGTCTACGGCACCACCGGCAAGGACATCTGGCGGCTCGACCCGGCCACGATGACCGTCGCCACCTTCGTCACCGGGCTCAACGCCCAGTGGTACGGCGGGTCGGCACTGCTGGCCGCCGCGCCGGACGGCACCGCCCTGTACGCCCTGCGCGGCCGGAACCTGGTCCGCGTCCAGCTCTGACACTCGCCGCCGGCTTTGGCGCTGCCGTTTTTGGCGCTGCCGTTTTTGGCGCTGCCGTTCTTGGCGCTGGATCAGGGATCTCGGTCGAATCTTGGCGCATGATTCGACCGAGATCCCTGATCTGGCGCTTCACCGCGTCAGCGGGCGGACGCCGCGTCAGCGGGCGGACGGACCGGGTCAGCCGACGGTCACCCGGAAGACCTCGGGGCCGTCGCCGAGGAACAGCCGCCCGTCCGGGTGCACGGCGAGGAACTCCGCCGAGCGGTCGAGCAGCTGGGTGGGCGTACCGGTGGCGAGGTCGACCTGGATCAGCAGGTGGCCGTTGACCAGGGCGTACAGGACGTTCCGGGTGGCGTCGTAGCCGAGCCGGCCCCGGCTGTCGGCCACGCCGGGCGCGAGCTGGATGCGCTGGACGACCGTCCGCGACGCGACGTCGACGGCGAACAGCTGCCCGCCGGCCAGACCCCACAACCGCCCGCTGCCGTCGAGGGCCAGCGCCGGGATCGCGGTCGCGCCGGGCACCGGCACGAACTCGAACGCCTTGCTGTCCGTGGCGACGTCCCAGCCGAACAGCCGGGCCTCGGTCTGGGTGGGCGGCGGCACGCTGTAACCGCCGTCCTTCGAGGTGCCACCGACGATCAAGCCCGACTGGTACGCCAGACTGACGATCGACGAGTCCGTCACGACCGGACGGTGCACTGTGGAGGCTCCGGTCGCCTTGTCCACCACGACCAGTGCGCCACCGAGGGTGGTGTTCGGCATCGTCCCGTACGCCACCTTGTCGCCCGCGTCGGTCAGCGCCCGGGCGCGTACCTGGTCGTAGGACTTGAGGTCGACCAGCTTCACCGGGTTCTCCGGCGTTCCGGCCGGACCGGGCGAGTACTCGGAGCTGCTCCACGCCTTCCCGAGGTCGTAGCGGTAGAGCCGCGAATCCGGGTACGCCCCCAGGTACACCTGGTCGCCGACTTCGAGCACGCTTTCCACCTGGGAGAACCGCTGGAAGTCGGCCTTGCCGGTGTCGGGGTCGATCTTGGCCAGGCCGCCGTTGAGGTAGCCACCGGCGTACACGGTGCCGGAGGCTCCCGCACTGAGCGCGGCGAGCGGGATCGGCTCACCGGGGACGTCCGTACGCACCACGTCGGACCGGCCGGTCAGCGGGTTGTACCGGAACATCTCGCCGCGCCAGAGCAGGCCGACGAGCGTACGCCCCGGCCAGTCGCGGTCGGCCAGGGTCACCCAGCCGATGCCGCGGTTGTTGACCACGCGCCCGGCGAAGGACAGTCCGGTGTCGACGAACTGCCGGGTCTCCGGCTGATATCCGGTCAGGTGGCCGGCCCGGGTGAGGTAGACCATCCCCTTCGGACCCGGCTCGGACACGTCGAGCCCGGCGACGTCGGCGATCAGGTCGGTCCAGCGCCCGGCGGCGATGTCGTAGACGCCCAGCTTGCCGGTGATGGCCGCGCCGTATCGGGCGTACACCCGGCCGTCGTACGCGTTGAGGTCGTACACGGTCACGCCGGTGCCGCTGCCGAGCCCGTCCGGCAGCGGCAGTTCCCGACGCGTACCGGTGGCGGCGTCGATCTCGAACAGGTGCGCGTCGGGCTGCGTACCGGCGTAGATCTTGCCGTCGGCGACCGCGATGCTGCGGACGTACTGCACGCCCGGGAGGACCTGACCGTAGTCGCGGGTCGTGCCGGTCGCCGGGTTGTACGCGAACACCCGGGCGCCCGGGTAGGTGCCGCCGTAGACGATGCCGGCGGAGTCGACCGACAGCCGCCAGATGTACGACTCGGACGGCAGCGGGCGGCCCAGGTTCTCGATCGGGCTGTCCTTGCCGGGCTTACGCCGGTAGAGGTCGCCTGTGCCGTACGCGCCGACGTAGATCGTGCCGTCCGGGGCGGCCGCCACCGCGTACGAGCCGGGTGCACCGGTCAGTTCCTGCACGGACAGGGTGGTTCCGGTGGCCGGGTCGATCGCTGCGAGGTGGGCCGGTTCGCCGGAGATCGCCGACCACAGCACGGGCCGCCCGTCGGGACCGGGCGCGACGATGCCGCCGATCATCAGCACGTCGCGCAGGGGGATGCCGAGAGATTCGACGGTGACCGCCGCCGCGGTCGTGGCGGTGCCGGTGGGGTCGGCTTGCGCGGCCGGCGGGCCGCCGAGGGTGAGGGCTGTCGCTGCCACCGCCGTGAAGGCGATGAACCGGCGAACGAGGGACATGAGGGTGCCTGCTTCCTGCCGGTGGGGCCGGCGGCGCATGCCGTCGGCTCGGGTTGAGGGCGTTTCCGATATCTGCCGTACGGAGCCGGAAGCTCGCGATCTTCCGCGTTCATCGCGATTACGGCCCCGGCCGTAATCAGGGTAGCCGCCGAACGCAGAGCTGTCGATCATCGACCGGCGAATCCGGGGCGCCGCTTCTGGGTAAGCGGCGGGCATGCCCAACAAGTACGAGCTGAACCCGGAAGCGGTCGCGTTCGCCCGTGAGCTGATCGACTCCCGCCGGTACGTGCTCGACAGCGACTGGGGCGCGGTCCAGCCCAAGGCCGACGCGCAGAACGCGTACCTCGACAAACACGACTGGGCCGAGTACGCCGCCTGGCACCTCGGTCTGACGATCGGCGCGGCCGACGAGACCAAGGCCCGGTACGCCTTCGTCTACGGCGACTTCCGCCGGCTGCACCGCACGGGACTGATCGCGTGCGTCTACCGAGCGTCGGAGTATCGGCACAAGGATGTGGAGCTGGCCGCGCACGAGCTGCTCCAGTACCTCGACGCGAAGAGCGGCTGACCGGCGGTATCGGCCCAGCCTGCGCGGGGTGCGTCAGTCCAGCGGGGTGCGTCCGTCCAGCGGGGTGCGTCAGTCCAGTAGTCGCGGCAGGCCGAACGTGGTCACGTGACGGCCGCCGACGAACGCGTTGATCTCGGCGATCCGCCCGTCCACGACGCGGAGCACGTCGACGACCAGCGCGTCGTACCGCGTACGCCCGGGTTGCCGGAGGTAGTTCGCCGCCGCCGGCCGCCCGTTCGCCGAGACCGGGAAGGTACGCCAGTCCAGCGGCCGGGTGAGAAACTCCGCCACGGCGTCCCGGCCGAGCACCGGCGCATCCGGCGGCATCGTGAGGCGTACGTCGGCGGCGAGCAGCTCGCGTAGCTCGGCCGGATCGGTCGTGCCGAGGTAGCGGCGCAGGATCTCGTGGTCCGCCGCGGTCAAGTGCGGTCGCCGCCAGTCGCGGGGATCGGCCGGGGCATGGCGGCGTACGGTCGCGCGGGCGCGCTGGACCAGGCTGTTGGCCGCCGGGACGGCGACCTGCAGCGCGTCGGCGACCTCCGCCGGTGTCCAGCCCGACACGTCCCGGAGCACGAAGGCGGCCCGCTGCCGGGCCGGCAGGTGCAGGAGGGCGGCGATGAGCGCCAGTTCGACGATCTCGGCGGCGGCCCGCTCGGCTTGCGGGTCGGCGTCGAGCAGGGAGTCGGGGTAGGGCCCGATCTCGGTGCTCCACTCCAGCACGTCGCCGGTCGGCCGCGTACGCCGTTCGGCGGCCTTGCGGCTGTCGAGGAACACGTTGGTCGCGATGCGGTGCAGCCAGGTCCGGACCGACGAGCGTCCCTCGAAGGCGTCTCGCGCCTTCCACGCCCGCAGGAACGTCTCCTGCACGAGGTCGTCCGCCTCGGCGACGTTGCCGGCGAGGCGGTAACAGTGCGCGTGCAGCTCACGGCGGTGATCGTCGTACGCGCCCGTCAGCCAGTCGCCGGAGCCGGTCATCACTCCACGGTATCGGTCCGCCGACCCCGGTCCATGACAGTCCGATGACGGTTGCGGGCCGGTGTCGTCAGTGCTGGTTCCGGCGCGGCGGGCGCCCGATCCCCCTAGTGGAAGCTGCTGGACCGCGGCGAACCTGCCTAAACCCGTCGGGCCGAACACAGCGCCGGTAGACTTTGTGCGTTAAGTTGACTTGTTCCAGTTTGATTCCGTTTCGCGGGGAACTGCCGACGCCTGCCCGCAGTTTCCCCGGTGATCCGCCAACTCGGAGGAAGCAATGAGCGACACCCAGGGCGCCGGCCAGGTCGCACCGGATTCCGTGACCGCGCAGGGCAGCGAGAGCGAGAACCCGGCGATCGACTCGCCGACCCCGAAGACCGGCGGCCGGCCGCGTACCAATCGCGACTGGTGGCCCAACCAGCTCGACCTTTCGGTGCTGCACGCCCACTCGTCCAAGAGCAACCCGCTGGGGCCGAGTTTCGATTACGCCCAGGAGTTCGCCAAGCTCGACGTCGAAGCGCTCAAGCGGGACATCGTCGCCGCCCTCACCACCTCGCAGGACTGGTGGCCGGCCGACTTCGGCCACTACGGCGGCCTGATGATCCGGATGAGCTGGCACGCCGCGGGCACCTACCGGATCCAGGACGGGCGCGGCGGCGCGGGCGACGGCGGCCAGCGGTTCGCCCCGCTCAACAGCTGGCCGGACAACGCCAACCTCGACAAGGCCCGGCGGCTGCTGTGGCCGGTCAAGCAGAAGTACGGCCAGCAGATCTCCTGGGCCGACCTGCTCGTCCTCGCGGGCAACGTCGCGCTGGAGTCGATGGGGTTCCAGACGTTCGGCTTCGGCTTCGGCCGGGTGGACGTCTGGGAGCCCGAGGAGATCTTCTGGGGTCCCGAGGACGCCTGGCTCGGCGACGAGCGGTACGTCTCCGAGAAGGAGATGATCGGCGGGGTCGGCGCGACCGAGATGGGCCTCATCTACGTCAACCCGGAAGGACCGCACGGCAGCGGGGATCCGCTCGCCGCGGCGGCGTTCATCCGGGAGACGTTCCGCCGCATGGCGATGAACGACGAGGAGACCGTGGCGCTGATCGCGGGCGGCCACACCTTCGGCAAGACGCACGGCGCCGGGGTCGCGGCCGACCACGTCGGCCCGGAGCCCGAGGCCGCTCCGCTGGTCGAGCAGGGGCTCGGCTGGCTCAGCACGCACGGCACCGGCAAGGGTCCCGACACGATCACCAGCGGTCTCGAGGTGACCTGGACGGACCGGCCGACCCAGTGGAGCAACCGCTTCTTCGAGATCCTGTTCGGATACGAGTGGGAGCCGTCCACCAGCCCGGGCGGGGCCAAGCAGTGGGTGGCCAAGGACGCCGAGCCGATCATTCCGGACGCGCACGATCCGAGCCGGAAGCACCGGCCGACGATGCTCACGACCGACCTGTCGTTGCGCGTCGACCCGGCGTACGAGCAGATCTCGCGCCGGTTCCTCGAGCACCCCGACGAGTTCGCGCTGGCCTTCGCCAAGGCCTGGTACAAGCTGCTGCACCGCGACATGGGTCCGGTCAGCCGCTTCCTCGGTCCGTGGGTGCCCGAGGCGCAGCTCTGGCAGGACCCGGTGCCGGCCGCCGAGGGCGAGCTCGTGGGCGACGCCGACGTCACGGCGCTCAAGGCGAAGGTGCTGGAGTCCGGGCTCACCACGGCGCAGTTGATCTCGACCGCCTGGGCTTCGGCTGCCAGCTTCCGGTCCACCGACAAGCGCGGCGGCGCCAACGGCGCCCGGCTGCGGCTCGACCCGCAGCGCGGCTGGGAGGCGAACCAGCCCGCGCAGCTGGCCACCGTTCTGTCCACTCTGGAGGGCATTCAGCAGGAGTTCAACAGCGCCGGCGGGGCGAAGATCTCGCTCGCCGACCTGATCGTGCTGGCCGGATCGGCGGCCGTCGAGAAGGCCGCCCGCGACGCGGGTGTGCCGGTCACGGTCCCGTTCCACCCGGGGCGTACGGACGCGACGCAGGAGCAGACCGACGTCGAGTCCTTCTCGGTGCTCGAACCCCGGGCCGACGGATTCCGCAACTACCTGCGGCCCGGCGAGAAGACCATGCCCGAGGTGCTGCTCATCGACCGGGCGTACATGCTGAACCTGACCGCACCGGAGATGACCGTCCTCATCGGCGGTCTGCGGGCGCTGGGCAACAACGTCGGCGGCACGGCGCACGGCGTACTGACCGACCGGCCCGGCGTGCTCACGAACGACTTCTTCGTCAACCTGCTTTCGCCGGGGACGAAGTGGACGGCGTCCGCCTCCGACGACCAGGTCTACGAGATCCGCGACGTGCGTACCGGCGAGGTGAAGTGGACGGCCACCGCGGTCGACCTGATCTTCGGCTCGAACTCGCAGCTCCGCGCGCTCGCGGAGGTCTACGCCAGCCAGGACGCCCGCGAGAAGTTCGTCACCGACTTCGTCGCGGCCTGGACCAAGGTCATGGACCTCGACCGGTTCGACCTCGCCTGAGGCCGAAGCGGCCCGGCCCGGCCGCACCCCGCGAGGGGTCCGGCCGGGCTGTCGCCGTCACGCGTAGGCGACCGTCACCCGCTTCCGGTCAAACCGGCCCGTCTCCGCCGCGTCGACGACGGCCGCGGCGAAGTCAGGGATGCTGACCCGGCTCTCGCCGCTCGCTCCGACGATCGGAGTGTCCCGCGCCTCGACGAGATAGTCGCCCGTACGCGGACCCTCGACGAGGTGGACCGGGGGCGGGCTGACGTAGGTCCAGCTGACCGGGCCGGTCGACGCGCGGAGCAGGTCGAGGGCCTCGGCCTGGTCGCGGGCGGTCTGCAGATACATCGCGGGAAACTGTGGCGAGTCGACGAACCGCTGCCCCGCCGGGTCCCGCAGGCTGCCTCCGCCGCCGACGAACACCAATCGCCGTACGCCGGCCCGGCCGAGCCCGTCGAGCAACGCCTGCGCGCCCCGGGGGACGAGCGAGTCCTCCCCCTTGATGGCGACGACGACGGCGTCGTGCCCGGCGACGGCGGTCGCGACCGAGTCCGGATCGGTGACGTCCATCGTGGACCGTCCGAGCGGCGTCAGCCGGTGGCCGCGCTCGGCGACCTCCCGCGCGACCGCCCCGCCGAGCCGTCCGCCCGCGCCGACGACCGCGATCCGCCGGGGCAGCCGGGCCAGGAAGGCGTCGATCAGCGGGACCATCTCGGGCAGCGCCTCCTCCAGGGCGAAGTGCCCGGTGTCGAAGACGTGGACCTCGGCGTCCGGCAGGTCGGTCTGGTACGCGTACGCCCCCGACTCGGGGAAGAAGGCGTCGTTGCGTCCCCAGAGGACGAGCGCCGGCGGCCGGTGCTCGCGCAGGTACTGCTGCCACCGCGGGTACGCCTCGACGTTGCTCCCGTAATCGAGTGCCAGCGCGATCTGGGCCGCCTCGCGGCCGGGCTGGTCGAGGAAGTGCTGGTCGAGCGTCCAGCCGGCCGGGTCGACCCGCGAGACGTCGGCCGTGCCGCCTTCGTACTGACCCCGGGTCACCGCCGCGGTCAGGATTCCCCGGACCTGGTCCTCCGCGCCGGGCACGCCCGGCCGGTTGGCGATCATGCCCTGGGCCAGCTCCGACAGCCCTTCGGCGTACGCGTTGGCGTTCTGCACGATCAGCCCGGTGACCCGCTCCGGCCGTCGTTCGGCCAGCCGCAGGCCGACCGGGCCGCCGAAGTCGAACAGGTACAGGGCGTACCGGCGCAACCCGAGGACGTCGGTGAACTTCTCGATCGTGTCGGCCAGCCCGTCGAAGCTGTACACAAAGGAATCCGGGGCCTCGGTGAACCCGAAGCCCGGGTAGTCCGGCGCGATGACGTGGTAGCGGGCGGCCAGCACCTCGATGAGCCGCCGGTACTGGTGCGAGGCGCTCGGGAAGCCGTGCAGCAGCAGCACCGTCGGCGCGTCGGCGGGTCCGGCCTCCCGGTAGAAGACGGTGACGCCGTCGACGTCGGCGTATCGGTGGTGCACCTGCGAGGGGATCGGCAGCGCGGTCATGGCTAATGCCTCTTTCCTGTCGTGATGCATTAGATCATCGGCGACCATCTCTAATGCGTCAAGGCGCTGAGGTACCATTAGCCGTGTGATCGAGACGACACCGCCGCCCCTCGTCGGGGAACCACTCGCGTTGGACCTGGTCAACACCCTCGCCACCCGGCCGGACGGTGTGACGGTGGATCTGTTCGCCGAGCCGGCGACCGCCGCCACGTGGCTTTCGGCGCAGCACGACCTCGATCGCCTCACCGCCATCCGCCCCGCCGATCTGGACCTGCCCCAGCTGCGGAAGCTGCGCGAGCACGTCGCCGGCTGCGTCGACGCCGCCCGTCAAGGGACCGCCCCGCCCCCGGCGGCCTTGACCGCGCTCAACGACGCCGTCCGGGCGGCCCCGGCGTACGCACAGCTCACCGTCGTCGACGGCACGCTCGCGCGACGGGTGGATCGCAGTGGCGTACCGGGTCGCGACCTGCTCGCCGAACTGGCCGAAGCGGCGGTCGACCTCGTGACCGATCCGGCCGTCCGTCGCGTACGCGCCTGTGCGGGAGCCCGGTGCCGCCTGCTGTTCCTGCCCGCTCATCCGCAACGCCGCTGGTGCTCCCCGGCGACCTGCGGCAACCGGGCTCGGGTGGCTCGGCACTACCAGCGTCACCACGGCTGAGCCCGCGCCACATGAAGTACGACATCACGTACTGGAGCTAGGTACACCCCCATCGGGGAATCAGCTGCATTCTGCGGGAGCGCTCGCGACGGCATCGTCGACGGCATGAAGATCGTTTTCCTCGTCGTCGCGTTCGCCGGGGCCGGGCTGCTCGGCGCCGTCCAGCCCGTCACCGGCCTGCCCACCGAAATCCTCCAGCTGACCCAGTTCGGCCCGGCGCTCGGCGTCGCGGTCGCCCTACTGTTCTGGCCGGGGCAGGTCAGAGCACTGCTCGCCGGGGCGTTCGTCGGACGGGGCGGTACGCGTACCGGGCTGCTCCTGGCGTTGACCGCCGTCACGGTCGTGCTCGGGGCGGCTGCGGTCTACGGCCTGCTGGGCGGGGACGCTCACCCGGTCATGCCGGGGCATTCGCTGCTCCTGATCGTCGTCGCGCAGTTCGTCGGCGCGTGCGGGGAGGAGATCGGCTGGCGCTGCTTCCTGCAGCCCGCCGTGCGTACGCGCTGGGGCGTGCTCGCGTCGTCGACCGTGGTGGGCCTGATCTGGGGGCTGTGGCACGTCCCCGTCTTCGCCGAGGGCTGGCGGTACGGCGCGGCGTTCCTCGTCGCCACGGTGTCCATGTCGATCGTCCTCGGCATCGCGCTCGACGGCGTCCGGGCGAACCGGCTGTGGCTGGCGGCGGCGTTCCACACCCTGGTCAACCTCACGATGCTGCTGTTCATGGACGAGGAGTCCGGCGCCGTCCTGCCGATGACGTTGCTGGCCGCGACCTGTGCGGTAGCCGCCGGTGGCTGGCTCGCCGGCCACGCGGCTAGCATGCCCCGGGTGGAAAGTCAGGTGGGATGAGCTGGGCGGCGGCCGGTCGCAGCCTCGTCCGCGGGTGCGTCGTCCCGGTGCAGTGGGTGGTCGGCGCGCTCGCCGTGCTCGCCGTCGGGCTGCTCCCCACCGGGCTCGGCTTCGTCCTGCTGCCGCCGGCCGCGAACGGCCTGCGTCGCCTCTCCGACCGCGCCCGGGGCTGGGTCCGGTCGGAGACCGGTGATCCGATCGCCGCGCCCGACCCGCTGCCGCGGCGAACCCGGCTGATCCTCGGGCAGCCCGGTTTCTGGCGCGACCTCCGCTGGGCGATCCTGGACCCGGTGGTCGGCGGCCTGCTGCTCGCGATACCCAACGCCTTCGTGCTCTACGGCGTCTTCGGCGCGCTGGTCCAGCCGCTGATCTGGCGGCGGCTCGACGACGGCAACTGGTACGCGTTCATCCCCGTGACCAGCACCACCACGATGCTGCTGGCCGCCCTGCTCGGGCTGGGGTTCGCCGTTCTCGGGGCGGTCTGCGCGCCGCCCGTGCTGCGCTTGCACGCCCGCTGGACCCGGCTGCTCCTCGCGCCCGGCCGGGTCGAGCTGACCCGCCGGGTGCGCCAGCTCGCCGGGTCGCGGGCCGACGTGCTCGACGTCCACGCCGCCGAGGTACGCCGCATCGAACGGGATCTGCACGACGGCGCCCAGGCGCGGCTGGTCGCGCTCGGCATGACCCTCGACGTCGCGACCCGGTTGGTCGAGTCCGATCCGGCCCAGGCCCGGCTGCTCCTTCTCGAGGTACGCGAGAACTCCGAACGCGCCTTGCAGGAACTGCGCGATCTGGTCCGCGGCATCCTGCCGCCGGTGCTGGCCGACCGGGGCCTGGCCGACGCCGTACGCTCGCTGGCGTTGGAGAGCCCGCTCGACGTCGAGGTCGACTCCGCCCTCGCTGGGCGGCCGCCCGCGCCGGTGGAGTCGGCGGCGTACTTCGCCGTCGCCGAGCTGCTGGCCAATGCCGGCAAGCACGCCGGTGCGCGTACTGTGAGGATCCGATTCGATCATGACGGCGGCCGGCTTCGAGCGGAGGTCGCCGACGACGGCCGGGGCGGTGCCGACCCGGCCCGGGGCAGCGGGCTGCGCGGGATCCGCGACCGGCTGGCCGCCTTCGACGGCACGCTCGCCCTGCACAGCCCGCCGGGCGGCCCGACCAGTGCGACGTTGGAGATTCCGTGCGCGTTGTCCTCGCCGAAGACCTCTTCCTCCTCCGCGACGGGCTGACCCGGACGCTGACGGAGCACGGCTTCGACGTCGTGGCGGTCGACAACGGCCCGGCGCTGCGCCAGACGTTGCTCGACGACAAGCCGGACGTCGCCGTCGTCGACGTACGCCTGCCGCCGACCTTCACCGACGAGGGCCTCCAGATCGCGCTGGAGGCTCGGCGACGGCATCCGGGGCTGCCCGTCCTCGTCCTGTCCCACTACATCGAGCAGCTGTACGCCAACGAGCTGCTCGCCGGGGGTGAGGGCGCGATCGGCTACCTCCTCAAGGACCGGGTGACCAACACCGAGCAGTTCGTCGACGCGGTACGCCGGGTCGCGGCCGGTGGCACCGTCATGGACCCGCAGGTGATCGCCAAGCTACTCACCCGCAGCGACGCCCGGGGCCGGATCAGCGACCTGACTCCCCGGGAACGCGACGTCCTCGATCTCATGGCCCAGGGCCGGTCCAACTCGGCCATCGCCGGGACCCTGCACTTCAGTGAGAGTGCGGTCGCCAAGCACATCGCGGCCATCTTCGCCAAGCTCGGGCTCGACGCGTCGGACGACGACAACCGGCGGGTGCTCGCGGTGCTGGCGTACATCAAGAGCTGAGCCGCTGTGATCGGATTGTGAACCCGCCGGGCGAGCATCGTCCGATGAGGACTTTCCGGGGTGCGGCCGCCGCGTTCGCACTGCTGCTAGTGCTGTCGCCGCCGCAACCCGTGTTCGCCGCGGCCGACGATCCGTGCGTGGCCGCCGCGAAGGCGGGCAGTGAGGCCGAACGCGGCAAGATCCTGGCCGCCATGCCCGACGAGGAGGGCTGCGACGGCCCGATCACCGTGTACGCCGACCCGTCGGTGACGCCGACGACCGAGCCGTTGCCCGGGTTCGAGCGGGACACCACCCGGCCGGTCGCCGCCATGCGCGACGCCGACGGGGTCATCACCGAGTTCGTCGCCGACGAGATCCTGGTCGGCTCGGCCGACGAGACCAAGGTGAAGGACCTCGCCGAACGGTGGAAGGGCACGATCCTCGCCGAGGCGCGGCCGGACAAGTCCGACGTGACGACCTACACCGTCCGCGTACGCGGCGATCTGGCCGACCCGAAGTCGTTGAGCGACAACCTGGCCAAGCTCAACGAGGGGCGCCGGAAGGCCGATTCGCTCGCGGTGTCGAGCAAGGAGGCGCTGGGGCTGCTGACCATCGCGGCCCAGGAGGCGGTCGACGCCGACGGCATGGCGGTCGGCGTCAACTGGCTCCTCCGCTCGGCGTCGTACGCCTCCCGGTCGCTCGCCGAGGCCGGCGTAGGCCCGACCGGGTTCACCGCGGCCGGCCCCTACGACCGCGACCCGTACAAGTGGAACTTCCTGAACAGCGGCAGCGTGCAGGACATCGGCGTGACCGAGGCGTGGACGCAGATGGACTCGGTCGGCCTGCTCGGGCCGAACAAGGTCGACATCGCCATCCTCGACAAGGGCTTCTCCCCCGTCGTGAACGGCGACATCCCGCCCGGCTACACGATGAAGAGCATGGTGCCGTTCGCCGACCCGGGCGACCCGTCGCCCGAGTCGTGGGCGCACTGGCACGGCACCAATGTCGCCAACGCCGCAGCCGGGGTGCCCGGCAACTACTGGGGCGCGGCCGGCCCGGCCGGTCCGGTGGGCCGGATGACGCTGACCTTCACCGGCCAGGACCTGTTCACCATCGTGTACGCGCTGATCGGCTCGTGGAACGTCCAGCTGATCAACTTGAGCAGCTACAAGTCGGTGCACTGGGCCTGGTCGTGGACGATGTCGCCGATGGAGAACGTCACCGTGTTCCTCCACACCGTCGCCAACGTGCTGATTTTCGCCGCGGCGGGCAACGACGGCGACGACGTCGACCGGGAGACGTGCTTCCTCGGGTGCTGGGAGAAGTACCTCTGGGCGCCGTGCGAGCTGGCCGGGGTCACCTGCGTCGGCGGCCTCAAGAAGAACTCGCTCGACCACGATCCGAACTCCAACTACGGCCACGAGGACGTCGACGTCTTCGCTCCGTGGAGCGTGCTGGTCGGGCCGGACCCGGTGCAATCGGCGTCGAACACGGCGTACCAGGCCGACGGCACGAGCGTCGCCACGCCGTACGCCCTCGGCGTCGCCGCGCTGATCTGGGCGGCCAATCCGGGCCTCGACAACGACGAGGTGCTCGACATCCTGTTGCGGCATCTGCGTACCAGCCCGGATCCGAAGGTGAAGCAGAAGGTGATCACCGCGCTGACCGCCGTCCGGGACGCGATGCCGGCGACGATCCGGATCACGACGCCGCAGGACGGCTGGATCCTCCCGGCCGGGTCACCGAGCCCGTTCGCGGCGACGGTGTACGCCGACGGCAACGGCACCCCGACGGTGACCTGGCGGGCCAACGGCGCCTACCTCGGCACCGGGCTTTCGCTCTCCGCGACGCCGCCGCTCGGAGCGCAGACGATCACGGCCACGGCGGTGTTCCCGAACGGTGTGCAGGCGACCGACTCGGTGCAGGTGACTGTCTACAACGGAGCGCCGACGATCACGATCACCAACCCGACCACGACGTCGCCCGCGTTCGGGGTGTCCGAGCCGATCCCGTTCCACGCGGTCAGCAACGACGAGGGCGGTCCGCTGGCGGACTCGGCGGTGCAGTGGTTCCTCGACAGCTCGACGACTCCGTTCGCCACCGGGCACAACCCGACCGTGGTGACCGGCGGGGCCGTCGGTACGCACACCGTCAAAGTGCGCGGCTGCGACCCGTTCAACGTGTGCGTCTTCGCCACCGTGCCGATCACGCTCGTCGCCAACCCGGTGAACCAGCCGCCGATCGTGCACATCACCAGCCCGGCGAACGGCGCGCACCTGTGGGTCACCGGGATGGACGCCGCCGGGTACTACTGGTCGGGAACGCTGAGCGCGACCGCCACCGATCCCGAGGGCTTCCCGCTGACCACCCGGTGGTACGACAACGGCGTCCTGATCGGCACGGGCCCGACCGTGACCGCCCGGTTGACCGGCGGCTGCGGCATCTACAGCCACGTGCTGAGCTTCACCGCCACCGATCCGGCCGGGAACACCCGCCAGGACACCGTCAACACCACGGTGGAGATGGTCTGCTGATCTTCGACCTGACCTCGTCGGCGCGCGCGTGGCCCAGGCCGTCCAGCCGGTCCACCGCGCGCCGCCAGGAGCGGGCCGCCGCCTCGGGGTCGCCCAGCCGGGCGTACGCGTCGCCGAGATGGTCGGCCACCTCGGCCTCGTGGAAGGGATCACCCAGCTCCACCATCATGCCGACGGCGTGTTCGAGACAGTCGACCGCTTCGCGTACCTCGTCGAGGGCCAGGTAGGCGTAGGCGAGGCTGTCCCAGGTCAACGCCTCGGTCCGCCGGTCGCCCAGCCGGTGCAGGAGGTCCAGCGCCGCCCGGCAGTGGGTGACCGCGTCTCCGGGCCGTCCCAGCAGGCACTCGTACCAGCCGACGGCGTTGAGCGCCCGCGCCTCGCCCGGCTCGTCGCCGCACTCCCGGAACAGCTCCAACGCCGACACGCTGTGCCGCAACGCCAGCTCGAGGTCACCGCCCTGCTGTTCGTAGAGGTAGCCGAGATTGTGATGGGTACGCGCCAGACCGTCGGGGTCGCCGAGGTCGGCGTACCGGGTCAGGGCGAGGCCGAGCCGCTCGTGCGCCTCCGCCCAGGACCGCCGCCACATCGCGGCGCGGCCCGACCCGACCAGGCACCGCGCCTCGGCCGCCCGATCGCCGAGCCGCCGGGCGGCGGCCAGCGCGATCTCGTGCGTGGCCGACCAGTCCTCCCAGCGCCCGAGCCGTTCGAACACCTCGGTGAGCCCACAGGCCAGCTGCCACCCGTGTCTGTCCAAACCGGACCGCTCGGCCAGCGACACCGCGTTCACCAGCGCCGGGTACTCGGTCGTGAACCAGTCCAGGGCGGCGGCGTCGTCCGCCGTCACCTCCAGCGTCACGCCGTCGATCGGCGGCGGCAGCCCCGGCGGGTCCCGGAAGGCGTCGAGGACGGCGGCGTTGGCCTCGACGCTGTGCAGGTAATGGTCGAGCAGCCGATACCGGGCGGCTGCCGCGTCGGCATCGGATTCGGCCAGCTCCGTGGCGTACAACATCAGCAGATCGTGGCTGGAGAAGCGCGGACCGTGACTGAGCAGCTGCGCGCTCGCCAGTTCGCGCAGGAGCCGTCGCGCCTCGCCGAGCGGGACTCCGGCGGCGCTGGCGGCGGCCGCCGCGCTGACCGACGGGCCCGGCCGGAGCCCGAGCAGCCGGAACATCCGCCGCGCGGGCTCGCTCACCGCCCGATAGGACCAGGACAGCACCGCCCGCACGTCCGCGGCCGGGTCACCGCCGTCGAACCCGTCCAGATCGGCCAGGTCCGCGGCCAGCGCGCGCAGCGGCAACCCGGTGGTCGCGGCCCGCGCGGCCACCACGGCCAGGGCCAAGGGCAACCGGGCGCACGCGGCGATCAGCTCGTCGGCCGCCTGCGGCTCGCGCTCCACCAGGTCACCCAGCCGGTACGCCAAGAGCAGCCGGGCGTCGTCCAAGGACGGAAGGTCGAGCGGGACGGGGTTCGCCCCGTCGACCGCCACCAGGCCGGTGAGCCGATGGCGGCTCGTGACCAGCACGAAGCAGCCCGGCGTGCCGGGCAGTACCGGCCGGACCTGGTCGGCGGAGGCGGCGTTGTCGAGGACGAGCAGCATCCGCCGGCCCGCGAGCCGGCTGCGCAACGCGGCGGCCTGCGCGTCCACGCCCTCCGGGTGCGCCACCCCCAGCGCGCTGAGGAAGTCGCGCACCACGTCGGCGGCCGGTACCGGACCGGCGGCATCGAAGCCACGCAGGTTCGCGTGCAGTACGCCGTCCGGGAACCGATCCGCGACCCGATGCGCCCAGTGCAGGGCGAGGGAGGTCTTGCCGACCCCGGCGGTCCCGCTGATCGCCACGACCGGAGCGCCCTCGTCGAGCAGTTTGTCGAGAATGGACAGCTCCTCGGCGCGGCCGGCGAACCCGGTGATCGCCGCCGGGAGCTGCCTCGGCCGCCGCTGCGGCAGGTCGATCTGCGGATCGCGGAGCAGCATCTGCTGCCGAAGCCGCCGCAGCTCCGGGCCGGGATCCAGGCCGACCTCCTCACCGAGCGCCCGCTCGACCGCGGCGTACGCAGCCAGCGCCTCCGGCGCCCGACCGGCCCGGTAGAGCGCCAGCATCAGCTGCCCGGCCGGGCGTTCCCGCAGCGGGTCGGCCGCGACGGCGGCGGACAACTCCTCCAGCAGTTCGGCGTGGCGGCCCAGCCGGAGCAGGGCATCGGCTCGATCGTCGGCCGCTCCGATGCGCGCCTGGGTCAGGCCGAGGCAGAGCTGATCGCGTACCTCGGCGGGGACGACACCGGCGAGCGCCTCGCCGTGCCACAACGACAGCGCCTCGTCGAGGAGGCGTACCGTCTCGGCGTCGTCCCCGGTCTGCCCCGCCAGCTGGACGAGCTGCCGGAACCGATGGGCGTCGACGGCCGACGGATCCGTCCGCAGCAGATAACCACCGCCGCGCGCCTCGATCTCGGCCCAGCCGTGCAACGCCGTACGCAGATCGGACGCGCACACCCGGACGGCGTGCACCGCCGTCCGCGGCGGATCGACCGGCCACATCAGGTCGACGACGCGCTCCACCGGCACCGTCCGGTTGACCTCTAACGCGAGCAGTCCCAGCAGATACCGTCGTTTACGCGGGCCCAAGGGGATCGCCGTGCCATCGGCGTACGCCGCCACCGGCCCGAGTACGCGGATCTCCATGCCCTGATGGTGCCGCAGACCGCAACGGTTCGGCAGGGAAGACCAAGATTCCGGACATCGCCCTTTCCCTGGCGGCGATCTCCCCGCACCATCGAGGTCGACGGAGGGAGCGGACATGGGCAGGGTTTCGGAAGCGATCGCGGCCGGTGGATCGTGGCGGCGATTCTGGTGGCACTATGCGCAGATGGTGATCGCCATGCTGCTCGGCATGGCCCTGGCTCCGCTGGCGCGCCTGCTGTTCACCGCGCTCGACGCCGAGGACGCGTACGCCCGCGGCGACGTCATGCTGCTGGTCATGGCGACCACCATGGTCATCGGGATGTCCGTCTGGATGCTGATCCGCCGCCACGGCCGGCGCCCGATCGCCGAGATGGCCGCCGCGATGTACGTCCCGTTCCTGGTCCTGCTGCCGTTCCTGTGGACCGACGTGCTCGACCGGATGATCGTGTCGACCCTCGGGCATGTTCTGATGTTCGCGGCGATGGCCGGGGTGATGCTGCTGCGCCCCGCGGAGTACATGCTCCCGCACAGCGCACACCACCACTCCCACGCCGACCACGCCG
>JABFYB010000297.1 GCA_013361475.1 Hamadaea sp. | reverse complement strand
CCCGCTCAGTGGGGCGCGGCTTGCCCGTCCGCCCGGGGTTCGGACCCGGCGACGTAACCGTGGGGCGTACGCCAGATGGCCTGGCCCATGCCGAAGAGGCCGACGTCCGAGGTGACGCGGACCCGGTGCCCGCGAGCCGTCAGGTCGGCGACGATCGACGGGTCGAACGAGGGCTCGACGAGCACGTCGAGGTCGCCGGCCCAGTACCAGCGCGGCTGGGCCAACGCCGCCTGCGGGTCGAGGCCGCCGTCCACGGTCGACGTCACGAGTTGCAGGTGTCCCTGCGGTTGCATGTGCCCGCCCATGACGCCGAACGGCCCGACGGGTGCGCCGTCACGGCTCAGGAAGCCGGGGATGATGGTGTGGAACGGGCGTTTGCGCCCGGCCGCCACATTCGGATGGGACGGGTCGAGGCTGAAGCCCGCTCCCCGGTTCTGGAGGCCGAAGCCGTACTCCGGGATGGTGACGAACGAGCCGAACCCCATGTAGTTCGACTGGATCAGCGAGACCATCATGCCGCCGGAGTCGGCCGTCGCGAGGTAGACCGTGCCGCCCCGCATCGGATCGCCGGGCGGGGGAACAGCCGCCCGTTCCCCGATGAGCGCCCGCCGGCCGTCCAGGTAGGACGGATCCAGCAGGTCCGGGAGGGCGCCGAACGCGGGATCGGCCACGAACGCGTGCGCGTCCGCGAAACCCAGCTTCATCGCCTCGATCTGCTGGTGCGTACCGGGGATGCCGGGCAGCCCGTCGAGCAGCGCGAAGGCCTGAAGCGCGGCCACACCCTGCCCGTTGGGCGGCAGTTCGTGCACCTCGTAGCCGTGGTAACGCGCGCTCATCGGCTCGACCCAGGTCGACTCGTGGCTCGCCAGGTCGTCGCCGGTCAACAGGCCCGCCGTGTTCCAGGCGTGACGGACCATCGCCGCCGCCAGCTCACCGGAGTAGAAGTCCCGCGCGTGCGAGCCCGAGATCAACCGCAAGGCCCGTCCCGCGCCCGGGTTCGCGAACCGCTCCCCGGCCGTGGGCGCCCGGCCGTCGAGGGTGAAGGTCCGCGCCCAGTGCGCGCACGCGTCATCGGCCAATCCGGCTTGTACGCGTACCGCGGCGGCCCAGTTCCGGGCAGTGGCCGGCGAGACGGGAAAGCCGCTCTCGGCGTACCGGATGGCGTCGTCGAAAAGCCGTTCGAACGGCAGCCGGCCGAACCGCGCGTGCAGATCGGCCCACCCGGCGGGAGCGCCGGGGACGGTGACCGGCAGCCACCCCCGGGCCGGGGGAGCGGTGGCGGCAGCGGCCTGCGCGCCGCCGAGCGCGGACGTGGGTGGTTGCGCGGAGGCGACCATGAGGTCGTGGGTCAGCGCGGCGGGCGACCGGCCGGAGGCGTTGAGGCCGTGCAGCTGCTTGCCGTCCCACACCAGGGCGAAGAGGTCGCCGCCGAGGTCGTTGGAGCCGGGCTGCACGACGGCGAGGGTGATGGCCGCGGCGACCGCGGCGTCGACGGCGGTCCCGCCTTCCCGCAGCATGGCCAGCCCGGCCTGAGCCGCCAGCGGCTGGCTGGTCGCGACCACTCCGTTCGGAGCGTAGACAGGCGAACGCACGACCCCTATCCTGCACCCTCCCCGGGGTCGGGGTGGGGCACGTGCGCGGCTGACCTAGACTGCCCTGCACGAGGACAACCTGGGGAGGGGCCCTTTCATGAAACACAGGCGTGGCATCGCGACCATCACGCTCGTGCTGGCGGCCGGGCTGGGCTTGTCCGGCTGCAGCGCGCTGTCCGGCACCGACGGTGACCTGGCCAACGACTGGTCGGCGTTGCCCGCGCCGAAGAGCTTCGTTCCCGACCTCGGCTGTCACGCCCGCGAGACCGACGCGTCCGTGAAGGCGACCGAGTTCGCGGTGGTCGACTGCACGAAGAGCCACGAGACCGAGACGGTCTATGTCGGCGAGTTCAGCGGCTCCGCCGC
Organism: Hamadaea sp.; assembly: GCA_013361475.1. Taxonomy (GTDB): domain Bacteria; phylum Actinomycetota; class Actinomycetes; order Mycobacteriales; family Micromonosporaceae; genus Hamadaea. The sequence goes on along the minus strand of JABFYB010000297.1, from coordinate 5,769 downwards.
GAGCGCCTCGACGCCGCCGGAGACGGACTCCAAGGACGCCGCGGACGCCTTCAACACCTGCGAGGAGCAGGCGAACAAGGTCCTCGGCCAGGACTGGCGCGACCTGCGGGTGGAGCTGAAGCTCGTGACCCCGTCCAGCGCGGCCTGGAAGGGCGGCGCGCACTGGTTCGCCTGCGACGTCATCGAGCTGGCCGACCTGGAGAACGCCGAGACCAAGTCCCGGACGGCCGCCATCAAGGACGGCGTCGACAAGCTGCCGCTGGGCTGCTTCACCGCGACCGAGAGCGGCGGCGACCTGACCATGGCCGAGGTCGCCTGCAGCAGCTCGCACAACAGCGAGTACGTCGGCTCGTTCGAGCCGGCGGCCGGGGTGGCGTACCCGACGACCGACGCGGGCTGGGACGTCCTGCACGAGAAGTGCGACGAGGTCGCGGCGGCGTACATGGGGATCTCGGGCAGCCAGTTCGACAAGAGCTACAGCGAGATCGCCTGGGCCACCTCGAAGAAGTACTGGTCGGCCGGGAACAACAACGTCCGGTGCTTCCTCTGGCTGGGCAAGTCGAAGATGACCGGATCGGCGAAGGACAAGAAGACCACCGTGCCGAAGTGGTCCTGACGCTCGGCTGAGAAAGGCGCCGGCCGCGGCCGGCGCCTTTCTCATGCCCAGTGGATCTCGTGGGACAGGACCCAGTCGTCGCCGCCGGACTTGGCACGCCGGGCGAACACCAACGGCAGCACCAGGTCCCGGACGACTCGGCCGATCGGCCCGGGCATCTTGTCGGCGCTGCGTTTCTTCGCCTCGGCCACGACGCGTTCGACTCGCTCCCGCCGTTCCCGCTCGTACGCCGAGAACGCGGTGGCCGCGTCCGGCGCGTCCCGCAACGACTTGGCGAGCACCAGCGCGTCCTCGATCGCCAGCGACGCGCCCTGGCCGGAAGTCGGCGAGGCGGCGTGGGCGGCGTCCCCGACGAGCACCATCCGATCGCCGTGCCAGGTGGGGACACTGGGAAAGTCGTAGGTGTTCCAGGGCTGCGCGATCTGTTCGGTCGCCTCGACGACGGCGCGTGCCGGGGTCGTGTCCACGGCGAAGGTCTCGATCAGCCGCCGTCGCCACTGGTCGGGCGTGATCGCGGCCAGCTCGGCCGGGCTCAGTTCGCGTACCTGCGGCACGTTGGCGAACCACCAGACGACGCCGTCCGGGGCGAGCATGTGGCAGAAGAAGGCGTCGCGGCCGAAGTACATCACCATCGTGCCGGGGTCTCCGGGCACCGCCGCCCGGGTGAAACCGCCGGTGTTCAGCAGCGGGACGTAACGCGGCTTCGGCGCGGCCGGGTCGATCAGCTCGCGCGTACGCGACAGCAGGCCGTCGGCTCCGACGAGGATGTCGGCGGTGAACCGGGAGCCGTCGGCGAAGACCGCGGTGACCCCGTCGCTCGTGCGCTCGGTGGTCACCAGGCGCTTGCCGTATTCGATCGGGACCCCTCGTCGCAGCGCTTCGTCGCGCAATGCCGTGTAGAGGTCGGTCCGGCGCAGCGTACGGCTGGTCAGGCCGTCGGCCGTGCGTTCCGGCGCGGCCGGGAAACCGCCCAGCGGCTTGCCCTTGCCGGAGACGAACTCGAACCGGGGGCAGTCGAACCCGTGCCGGCGGACCAGGTCCAGCAGGTCCAGCTCCCGGAGGGCACGTTGACCGTTGACCGCCACGGTGAGGAAGGAGCCCACGCCTTCGGCTCCGTGCGCGTACGCCTCGAAGACGGTCGCCTCGATGCCGGCCCGGCGGAGCGCCATCGCGGTGACGGGACCGGCGACGCCACCACCGATGACGGCTGCGGTTCTGCTTGTAGTCATGTAATGACTATACATGGAATGACTATTGAGCGGTCAAGGTCGTACGATGTGATCCATGGCAGAACGGCGCTCCCCGCTGGCGATGGTGATCTTGTCCTTGCTGGCCGAGGAGCCCATGCACGCGTACGGGATGCAGCAGAAGATCAAGGGCCGCCGCAAGGACGAGGTCGTCAACGTCGCCCAGCGCAACAGCGTCTACCAGGCGATCGAGCGGCTGGCCCGGGACGGCTATATCCAGGTGCGGCACACCACGCGGGACTCCGGCCGGCCCGAGCGCACGGTCTACGAGCTGACCGACGCCGGCCGGGAGACCCAGGCGACCTGGCTGCGGTCGATGCTCGCCACCCCGGCCCGGGAGTTCCCCGAGTTCCCGGCGGCGCTGGCCTTCGTCATGATCCTCGACCCGGCGGACGCCCGGGAGCAACTGGAGAAGCGCGCGCGGCTCCTGCAGGACCGCCTCGACCAGTACGCCGCCGGCCTGCGGCGCAGCGAGGAGATGGGCCTGCCCCGCCTGTTCGTCGTCGAGGACGAGTACGCCCACAGCGTCACCGCCGCCGAACTCGCCTTCGTCCGCGGGATGATCGAGGACCTGGCCAGCGGCGAGCTGACCTGGAACCGTGAATGGCTGGCCGAGATCGTCGCGAAGTTCGAAGGGGCGCCCGCGTGACCGGCGATCGTCCGGCCGGGCGGCCCAGCCGGATCATCGACGGCGGCCTGTCGACGGAGTTGGCCGCCAACGGGCACGACCTCAGCGATCACCTCTGGTCGGCTCGGCTGCTCCGGGACGAGCCCCAGGCGATCGTCGACGCGCACGCGGCGTTCCTCCGGGCCGGGGCGACGGTCAGCACCACCGCCAGCTATCAGGCCACCTTCGACGGCTTCGCCCGCAGCGGCATCGACCGGGCCGAGACCGAGCGGCTGCTGACTCGCAGCGTCACGCTCGCCCGTCAGGCGAGCGCGGAGACGGGCGCCGACGCCCTGGTGGCGGCCTCGGTCGGCCCCTATGGCGCCATGCTCGCCGACGGGTCGGAGTACCGCGGGAACTACGGTCTCAGCGTCGACGACCTCGTCCGGTTCCACCGCCCGCGGCTGGAGGTGCTGGCCGCGGCCGGCCCCGACCTGTTCGCCGTCGAGACCGTGCCGGACCTCGTCGAGGCGGAGGCGCTGCTGATCGCGCTCGACGGGATCGGCGTACCGGCCTGGCTGTCGTTCACCGTCGCCGGGGACACCACCCGGGCCGGTCAGCCGCTGGCCGACGCCTTCTCCCTCGTCCGCGGCGTCGACGGGATCGTCGCCGTCGGGGTGAACTGCTGCGATCCCGCCGACGTCGCACCGGCCTTGGCGACCGCGCGAGCGGTGAGCGGGAAGCCGCTCATCGCGTACCCGAACAGTGGCGAGGAGTGGGACGCGACCGCGCGGGAGTGGACCGGCGAGGCCGGGAGATGGCTGGCCGAGGCCCCGTTCTGGGGCGCGGACTGGCTCGGCGGCTGCTGCCGGGTGACGCCCGCGGACATCGCGGAGTTGGCTCGACCGTAGGATCTTCCCCGTGGAGCTGCTGCACTCGGGCAAGGTCAGGGATCTGTACGCCGACGGCGAGGACCTGATCCTCGTCGCCTCCGACCGGGTGTCGGTCTTCGACGTCATCCTGCCGACGCCGATCCCGGACAAGGGCGCCATTTTGACCCAGCTGTCGCTGTGGTGGTTCGAGCAGGTCGCCGACCTGGTGCCGAACCACGTGATCTCGCAGGACGTGCCGCCGGAGTTCGCCGGCCGGGCGATCCGCTGCCGCCGGTTGAAGATGGTGCCGGTCGAGTGCGTCGCGCGGGGCTATCTCACCGGGTCGGGCCTGCGCGACTACGAGGCGACCGGCGTCGTCTCCGGGATCACGTTGCCGCCGGGTCTGGTGGAGAGCTCACAGCTCGCCGAGCCGATCTTCACGCCGTCGACCAAGGGGGCGGTGGGCGAACACGACGAGCCGATGACCTTCGCCGAGGTGGCCGCGACCGTCGGCGAGGCGACCGCGGAGCAGCTGCGGGACATCACGCTCGCCGTCTACCGCCGGGGTTCGGAGATCGCCGCCGAGCGCGGAATCCTCATCGCCGACACCAAGATCGAACTCGGGTGGGACTCCTCCAGCCAGCTGGTGCTGGCCGACGAGGTGCTGACGCCGGACTGCGCGCGCTTCTGGCCGGCCGACGACTACCTGCCGGGCAAGGTCCAGGACAGCTTCGACAAGCAGCCCCTGCGGGACTGGGCCGTCGGCCTCGGCTGGAACAAGACCGCCCCCGGGCCGGAGATCCCCGAGGAGATCGTCGAGCGGACGCGGGCGCGGTACGTCGCGGCGTACGAGAGGCTGACCGGCCGCACTTGGTGACGCCGGGCGCGTACGCGCGATCATCGCGTCAGCCATGCGGTTTCGGCGGACATTTCGCCGCGTGAAGCAGCATGGCTGGCGCAATGATCACGATATCGGCGGAGAATAGGTGCCATGTACGGCACTGTGATGATCGGCAAACTCAAGGTCCCTTACGACGAGGTCGTCCGCGCCGAGAAGGAGTGGGACGACCAGCGCAAGGTGCCTGGTTACGTGCGTGGCGACCTGCTGCGCGCCGACGACGGCCAGACGATCGTGATGGCCGTCCAATTCGAGAGCAAAGAGCAGTACGTCGCCCTCGCTGACGACCCTCAGCAGGACGAATGGTGGCGCACGGTGATGGCGCCCATGCTCGACGGCGAACCGACGTGGATCGACGGCACCTGGGAGTCGCAGACTCGGTAAGCATTGCAAGATCTTGCAGCACAGCCTGCCGTGGACGGACAAGTCTTGCGGTGAGCTTTCAGTAACGCGTATGTTGCGGCGGACGCTTCGCAGTGATGTGTGCCACCGAGCCCCCGAGGTACGCGATGAATCTCCGCAGGTTGCTGCCGCTTGCCCTGATCCTCCCGATGACCGTGGTGCCACCGTTGCCGGCTCAAGCCGCCGCAGAGCCGCTGGAGCCCGCACAGCTCGCGGCGCCGAAGCGGGCGGAGCAGTTCTACTTCGTCCTGCCCGACCGCTTCGCCAACGGCGACCCGTCCAACGACAAGGGCGGGTACGCCGGCGACCGGACGAAGACCGGCTACGACCCGGCGGACAAGGGCTTCTACCACGGTGGCGACCTGCAAGGCGTGATCGACAAGCTGGACTACATCCAGGGCCTCGGCACGACCTCGATCTGGCTCGCGCCAGTGTTCAAGAACCGCCCGGTCCAAGGTGATTCGGCGGGGTACCACGGCTACTGGATCACCGACTTCACCCAGGTCGACCCGCACTTCGGGACGAACGCCGACCTCAAGCGCCTCGTCCGGCAGGCGCACGACCGTGGGATGAAGATCTACCTCGACGTCATCGTCAACCACACCGCCGACGTCCTCCAGTACGCCGAGAACAAGTACGCCTACGTGGACAAGAAGACCAGCCCCTACACCGACGCGCAGGGCCGGTCCTTCGAGGACGCGAACTACGCCGACGGCACGCAGGGCTTCCCGAAGGTCGACGGGACGGCCGGCCCCTACACGCCGGTCTTCGCGACGGCGGCCGACCGTACGGTGAAGAAACCGGCCTGGCTCAACGATCCGTCGATGTACCACAACCGCGGCGACTCGACGTTCTCCGGCGAGAACTCGGCGTACGGGGACTTCTACGGGCTGGACGACCTGTGGACCGAGCGACCCGAGGTCGTCGCCGGGATGACGAAGATCTACCAGGACTGGATCGGGACCACCGGCGTCGACGGATTCCGGCTCGACACCGTCAAGCACGTCGACCTGGCCTTCTGGCCGCAGTTCAGCCAGGGTGTCACGAGCTACGCCAAGGAGCACGGCAAACCGAACTTCTTCATGTTCGGCGAGGTCTACAGCGCCGACGCGGCGTACGCGTCGACC